>CAKRNI010000008.1 GCA_934370915.1 uncultured Lachnospiraceae bacterium | reverse complement strand
TATAAAATCATATATGAAAGGAAAGAAACTATGAGACTTGAAAATTTGACCTGGCCGAAAGCTCAGGAATATTTTGAAAAAAATGATATGGTACTTGTTTCTATCGGCAGTATTGAGTGTCACGGCCGTCATATGCCGCTTGGAACCGATACACTGATTCCGGAGCATTTGTTGGAGAAAATTGAGAAGAAGAGTGATGTTTTGATTGCTCCGACCATTCCATATGGTTCCTGCCCAAATTTTGCTCCGTATCCGGGTACAATTGATATTGACGACGAGGTGCTCTATCAATTTTGCCGTCAGGTTTTCCTGAGTCTGTATCGTCACGGTGCAAGAAAATTCGTTTTCCTGAACGGACATGGCGGAAACATCAAGATGATTCAGCGCCTTGGCATGGAATTCGAGGATAAGGGCTGTCTGGTTGCTATGCTTAACTGGTGGCTGATGGCATGGGATATGAACCCAGCGTGGAAAGGCGGCCACGGCGGTGGTGAGGAAACAGCTGCGATTCTTGGAATTGATCCGTCTTTAGTTGATAAGAGTGAGATAGGTGGTGAACTCCAGTTTAAGCACCTGTCTGAAAATCTGAAGACAACCGGTTTCCGTTCTGTTGAGTACAAGGGAGTTACCGTTGAGATTCTCCGCAAGACTCCGCATGTTACCGACAGCGGCTGGATTGGACCGGATCATCCGAGTACTGCTACAGAAGAGTGGGGAAAGGAAATGCTCGAGACCACAGCAAACTACATTGTTGATTTCATGGAAGAGTTCAAGAAAGTCAAACTTTCATAAAGAGGTGTCAGAACGGATAAGAAAGTGACGCTGGAAATGATTGCAGCAATTTTTAAATGCAAATGGCACATGGTAAAATATGATACGAAAAGACCGCCGGCCCAGATTTCTCTGGTAACCGGCGGTCTTCCCTATGAGCAAAACAATTAAATGTAGAAGAGCAATGCATCGTATGTCGGATACGGGAGATAATCCTCCGGGATCAGGACTTCCGCATCGTTGACAGCCAGACGGATCGTTTCCATCTCAGCAAGGATCGTGTCATGGTAGTAAGTACCAGCCTTTAAGTAGTCATCCATGCCTTCCGCGGTACCGATCATATCCTTTAAGGTATCAAGCTCATCAGAGATCGTATCTGCGAGTCCGGAGAGCTTTGTGATCAGCTTTTCTTCCGCTTTTGTTGTAATGCCAGGAACAAGCTCTTTCTTGGTGCTGCCTGTGCATGCGAGATCGTTTACATAGGAGAACAGAGACGGAAGGAAGTCTTTCTGTACCATTTCTTCCATGGTCTTCGCCTCGATATGGATCGTTTTTGCGTAATCCTCAAGAAGGATCTCGTAACGGGAGAAGAGTTCTTCTTTTGACAATACATGATGCTTTGTGAAAAGCTCGATGTTCTTCTCGTCGATGAAATGCGGAAGAGCTTCCGGTGTGGACTTTAAGTTCGGAAGTCCGCGCTTTTCAGCTTCAGCTAACCACTCGTCGGTATAGCCGTTTCCGTTGAAGATGATCCGTGCATGATCTGTGAAGGTATCCTTTAAAAGCTTGTGGATCGCGGAATCGAGCTCAGCGCCTGTAAGTCCGTCTAAGATCTTGCAGAATCCTGCGAGGGACTCAGCAACGGCTGTATTTAATACAACGTTCGGACCGGACAGAGAGAGAGAAGAGCCTGGCATACGGAACTCAAACTTATTTCCTGTGAAGGCGAACGGTGATGTACGGTTACGGTCTGTGTTATCTTTTGTGAAGTGCGGGAGTACCTTCGGACCGATGGACATCTGAACGGCACCCTTTCCTTCAAAATATGTTTCGGATTTAATGGAATCGACAACAGCCTCCAGCTCCTCACCTAAGAACATGGAAACGACTGCAGGCGGTGCCTCGTTTGCTCCGAGACGGTGATCGTTTCCGGCTGTTGCAACGGAGATTCTTAAAAGATCCGCATAATCATCAACAGCTTCCACAACGGCTGCTAAGAACAGTAAGAACTGTGTGTTTTCTGCCGGTGTCTTTCCCGGATTCAGAAGGTTTTCGCCGGTATCTGTGGAGAGTGCCCAGTTGTTGTGTTTTCCGCTTCCGTTGATTCCTTCGAACGGTTTCTCATGGAGCAGGCACGCAAGACCATGGCGGTCAGCGACCTTCTTCATCAATTCCATCACAAGCTGGTTGTGGTCAACAGCGACATTGACGGTCTCAAATACCGGAGCAAGTTCATGCTGTGCAGGAGCAACCTCGTTGTGTTCGGTTTTTGCCGGAATTCCGAGCTTCCAGAGTTCTTCATTTAATTCTTCCATGAAAGCCTCAACTCTCGGCTTAATGGAACCAAAGTAGTGGTCATCCATTTCCTGACCCTTCGGAGCCGGGGCACCGAATAAGGTACGTCTGCAGAAGATCAGGTCTTTTCTTAAGCGGTAGCATTCTTTATCTACCAGGAAATATTCCTGCTCAGCGCCTACTGTAGTGTTGACGCGTTTGACATCTGTTTTTCCTAAAATGTGGAGTAAGTGGGTAGCTTCTTTGCTGACAGCTTCCATGGAGCGGAGCAGCGGAGTCTTTTTATCGAGTGCCTCGCCGCTGTAAGAACAAAAGGCAGTTGGGATACAGAGCGTATGTCCCTTGATGAATGCGAAAGAGGTAGGATCCCATGCGGTATAGCCGCGGGCTTCGAAGGTAGCGCGTAAACCGCCTGACGGGAAGCTGGACGCGTCCGGCTCACCTTTTACAAGTTCTTTTCCGGAAAATTCCATGATCGCTTCGCCGACACCTGTCGGAGAGAGAAAACTGTCATGCTTCTCAGCGGTGATACCTGTCATCGGCTGGAACCAGTGGGTGAAATGGGTAGCGCCATGCTCCAGAGCCCATTCTTTCATAGCAACAGCTACAGAGTTTGCGACATCCAGTTCCAGATGGGAACCGCTGTTGATGGTCTTTGCAAGTGCTTTGTAGATATCCTTCGGGAGACGTGCTTTCATTTCGGAGTCGTTGAATACAAGACTTCCATACAGTTCAGGAATGCTTTTGCTCATAGATGTTTCTCCTTTCAACTCCGCTGGGGAACTTCTTTGCTCCCCGTATGCGGGAAATCATACTGGGTTTGCCGTCTGTCCCTGGGTGGGGAACAGACAGGCATTGTTTTACGGATCAAGGAAGTATGGGGTATCAAGTATAGGGGGTGGTCCGTAAAACGAGAGAAGGGCACCGGGGTGTATATATCATGCACCCAAGCGCCCTTGCTCTTATGGTGGTATAATATACTCGTTTTTCTGAATTTGTCAACACATTTTTTTGAAAAAAATTTCGATCACAGACAGTGTACCTATTTATAGAGCATTTTCTGTTTTGCATGATATTGCTGCTGCGAAGGAAACGAAAAGCTGCTTTGATCTGCTTCCGCTTTAGTCATAAAAAACTTTAACAAACTATAAAAAAACCACTTTACAAATCGGGAAAAATGGAATATAGTAATTCCATATTTTTTTAGCGCAGTTAAAACCTATGAGCATTTGATCCTGCGTAAAAATAAGGCAACTGTGAGGGTACTGAACAGTTGCAAAAGAAAGTTTCATATGATGTGATGAGTTAGACAAGGGTGTCAGAGTCTTAGTACTTCTGTCACCTTTTTTACTTGAAAGCGCCGCGCGGTGTCAGATGTCCGGTGTGCTTCCACGCAGATGCGGGAGTGCCAAAGGCACGGAGCAGACGGCTTCACGCATACATGAAACAAGATTTTCCCACACTAACAGTAATATAGACTTGGAGGTAAGGTATGGCAGTTAAATACGTATTCGTCACGGGAGGCGTTGTCTCCGGGCTCGGCAAGGGTATTACAGCCGCATCCCTTGGACGTCTCTTAAAAGCAAGAGGTTTTCAGGTAACGATGCAGAAGTTTGATCCTTATATCAACATCGATCCGGGTACCATGAATCCGATCCAGCACGGAGAGGTGTTCGTCACAGATGATGGAACAGAGACCGACCTGGACCTTGGACATTATGAACGCTTTATTGATGAAAGCCTTGATAAGAATTCCAACGTAACTACCGGAAAGATCTACTGGACGGTTCTTCAGAAAGAACGTCACGGTGATTTCGGCGGAGGCACTGTACAGGTAATTCCCCACATCACAAATGAGATCAAGGCAAGATTTTACCGCGCGAAATCTCCGGATGAAGATCGCATCGCAATCATCGAGGTCGGTGGAACCGTCGGCGATATCGAGAGCCAGCCGTTCTTAGAGGCAATCCGTCAGTTCCGTCACGAGATCGGACTTCAGAATTCTGTCCTGATCCATGTAACACTTGTTCCATATTTAAAGGCATCCGGTGAATTAAAGACGAAACCGACCCAGCAGAGCGTCAAAGCCCTTCAGGGAATGGGAATCACTCCGGATGTGATTGTTTGCCGGACCGAGGTCCCGCTTGAGGACGGGATCGAGAGTAAGATCGCGTTATTCTGCAATGTTCCGGAGGACCATGTTCTCCAGAATCTGGACGTTGAATATTTATACGAAGCTCCACTCGCGATGGAGAAAGAGCGTCTGGCCCACGTAGTCTGCGAGTGCTTAAATCTTCCGTGTCCGGAGCCACAGCTCGGCGACTGGAAGCAGATGGTGGATGCCTTAAAGAATCCGACAAACGAAGTTACCATCGCTCTGGTCGGAAAGTATATCCAGCTGCATGACGCATACCTCAGCGTTATGGAGGCGTTAAAACATGGCGGAATCGCAAACCGCACCAAGGTATCCATCAAATGGGTGGATTCCGAATTCTTAAAACCGGAGTCTCTGGATGATACCTTCGCAGGCGTGGACGGGATCATCATTCCGGGCGGTTTTGGTTCCAGAGGAACCGAAGGCATGATCCTTGCCGCGAACTATGCGAGAGAGAATAAGATCCCGTTCCTCGGAATCTGTCTCGGTATGCAGATGGCTATGGTGGCATTCGCGAGAAATGTGCTGGGCTACGCGGACGCAAACAGCTCCGAATTAAATCCCGATACAACTCATCCGGTCGTTGACCTGATGCCGGATCAGAATGGTGTGGAGAACCTTGGCGGTACATTACGTCTCGGTTCCTATCCGTGTGTGCTTGACAAGAAATCCAAAGCATATGCACTCTATGGCACAGATATGATCCAGGAACGTCACAGACATCGTTTTGAGATCAACAACGATTACCGCGATGACTTCACCTCCCACGGCATGATGATCTCCGGACAGTCTCCGGACGGTCATATCGTTGAGATGATAGAGCTTCCGGAGCATCCATTCTATGTAGGCATTCAGGCACATCCGGAATTTAAATCAAGACCGAACCATGCACATCCACTCTTTGCAGGCTTTGTTGAGAGTGCGGAGGAGCAGGGAGTACTCAGACGCGCGAAAAAGCTTCTTATGAAGCGCAATCATCTGTCTGAGCCGGAAGCTCACCGCTATCTCCAGAAGACAAGTATGGATACAGGTCGGACCATGGCGGAGAGTGCCCATATGGTCACCATGCTGATTCAGGAAGATTAATGAGTGCGTGCATTTACAGAAAGAAAGGATTTGATACCATGTTTAAAGTCAATGAAAATTTTGCCAAGCTGCCGGGCAGCTATCTGTTCGCGAATATTGCAAAGAGAGTGTCTGCATTTCAGGCAGAGCACCCGGAAAAGGAGATCATCCGTCTCGGAATCGGTGATGTGACACAGCCGATCGCTCCGGCGATCATCGAAGCGATGCATAAGGCAGTCGACGAGATGGGTCATGCCGAGACCTTCCACGGCTACGCTCCGGAGCAGGGCTATGAATTTTTGAGAAGTATCATCGCAAAAGAGGATTTTCAGGCAAACGGCTGCGACATTTCCGCAGACGAGATCTTTATTTCCGACGGCGCAAAGTGCGACTGCGGAAACATTCAGGAATTGTTCTCCTTAGACAGTGTTGTTGCTGTGTGTGACCCGGTATACCCGGTCTATGTGGATTCCAACGTTATGGCAGGCCGCAGCGGTCTTTACAACAGTGAGACCAGCCGTTTCGACAAGATCGTTTACATGCCGTGTACGGCTGATAATGGATTCCTTCCGGAGTTCCCGAAGGAACATGTGGACGTGATCTATCTCTGCTTCCCGAACAATCCGACCGGTGAAGCAATCAAGAAGGCAGATCTTCAGGCATGGGTGGACTATGCAAATAAGAATGGCGCTGTCATCATTTTCGATGCCGCTTACGAGGCATATATCACAGAAGAAGGAATCCCGCACTCCATCTATGAGTGCGAGGGCGCAAAGACCTGTGCCATCGAGCTGCGCAGCTTTTCCAAGAAGGCCGGCTTTACCGGCATGCGTCTCGGCTTTGCTGTGATCCCGAAGGATTTAAAGTGCGGCGATGTCAGCTTAAACGCTATGTGGATGCGCCGTCAGGGCTCCAAGTATAACGGAACTCCGTATATTATCCAGCGTGCAGGCGAGGCTGTGTATTCTCCGGAAGGAAAAGTACAGGTAGCAGAACAGATTGCCCGCTATATGAAGAACGCAAAGACGATCTATACAGGCTTAAAGGACGCAGGCTTTACTGTATACGGTGGTGTGAACTCCCCGTATATCTGGTTAAAGACTCCGAACGACATGAAGTCCTGGGATTTCTTTGACTTCCTGTTAAACAACGCCGGTATCGTAGGTACTCCTGGCGCAGGCTTTGGTCCGTCCGGTGAGGGCTATTTCCGGATTACTGCATTCGGAACTTACGAAAATTCGTTAAAAGCACTTGACAGAATCAAAAATCTCTGATAAAACATAAAACATCAAAAAGAAAACAAACAAAGGCGTTGAAGGAAACTCCCTTTCGAAAGACTTTACAGAGAACCGCGTGACAGCTGAGAGCGTGGAAGAAATGAGAAAGGCGGGAACGCTCCGGAGCCGGCTGCTCGATATCGGATACGATGGTAGGACAGCACGCAAACCGCACGTTACGCGGTCGAGTCGTTAGGATGATGGTCCGGCAGCGAAAGCGGCGACTCATGAGTGGCATGGAAATGCAATGCGGGTGGTACCGCGGGTGATAAAAGATCCCGTCCCGGAGAATGATGAAAGCAAGATTCTCCGGGGCGGGATTTTTGCTGTTACAGTAACTTTTTTGATTACTTTGAAAGCCTCAATTACCCCACAGATTTAGGAGGAACAAGATGATGGAGTTTGTAACAGGATTAGAAGAAAGAAAAGTAAAGACTCTTGAAGAGCTGGAAAGAGAAGAGCTTGTCGGCAGTGAGGTTACCGTTGAAGGCATGGTACACAGTATCCGCGATATGGGAGAAATTTCCTTCGTGATCTTAAGAAGCCGTGATGGCCTTTTACAGACGGTGATCCAGGCGGGAACCGGAAAGGAGGTTCTTTCTGAGATCCGTGAAGGTCAGGCAGTCCGCGTGACAGGAATCGTTTTCAAGGAAGAACGCGCTCCCCATGGAATTGAGATCCATCTCACTGACGCTGTGATCCTTTCAAAGCCGGAGGAGGCGATGCCGATCGCCATCGACAAATGGAAGCTTCCGACATCCCTGGAGGCAAATTTAAACCGGCGTGCCATCGCATTGAGAAATGTCCGTGAGCGAGCGAAATTCCGGATTCAGGAAGGCATCTGCCGCGGTTTCCGTGAATTTATGACAAGTCAGGGTTTCACCGAGATCCATACCCCGAAGATCGGAGCGAAATCCGCAGAGGGCGGAGCGAACCTCTTTAAGCTCCAGTACTTCCACAGACCGGCAGTTCTGGCGCAGAGCCCGCAGTTCTACAAACAGATGATGGTCGGTGTATTTGACAGAGTCTTTGAGACAGGACCGGTGTTCCGTGCAGAGAAGCACAACACGAAGAGACATTTAAATGAGTACACAAGCCTTGATTTTGAGATGGGCTTCATCGACAGCTTTATGGATATCTGCAAGATGGAGACAGCGATGCTGCAGTACGTGGTGGAACTCCTGAAGAAAGACTACGCGAAGGAGATCGCTCTGTTAAAGATCGAACTTCCGAACGTGGAAAAGATCCCGTTCGTCCGCTTCGATGAGGCGAAGCGCCTGATCGCTGAAAAGTATGACAGACAGATCAGAAGCCCGCACGATTTAGAGCCGGAGGAAGAGGCGCTGATCGGCGAGTACTTCAAATCTGAGTACGGCGCAGATTTCGTTTTCGTTACCCATTATCCGTCAAAGAAACGTCCGTTCTATGCGATGGATGACCCGGAGAACAGGGAATTTACCTTAAGCTTCGACCTTTTATTCCGTGGCCTTGAGATCACCACAGGCGGTCAGAGAATCCATGATTACGAGACGCTCTTAAAGAAGATCGAGGAGAAGGGCATGGACACTGAGGGGATGGAAGATTATCTCGACTGCTTCAAGTACGGAATGCCGCCCCACGGTGGTCTCGGAATCGGTCTGGAGCGCCTGACCATGAAGATGATCGGTGAGGACAATGTCCGTGAGGCGTGCCTGTTCCCGAGAGATATGACAAGATTAAAACCGTGATAGAGAGGAAGAATTGAATTATGGCAGAGATAATCACCGATAAGACGATGGATGAGATCGAGATCCTTGCAAAGCTCCATCTGACAGAAGAGGAAAAAGAGAAATCAAGACAGGATCTCCAGCAGATGCTTGATTACGTTGATATGTTAAATAAGCTGGACACTTCCGATGTGGAGCCGCTGACCCATATCTTCCCGATCAAAAATGTGTTCCGCGAGGACATTGTTCTGGAAAGTACCCCGAGGGAAGAATTATTGAAGAATGCGCCGAAGGAAAAGGACGGTCAGTTCCTTGTCCCGAAGACCATCGGTTAGGAGGAGACGGATATGAAAATTCTGGAGCTTTCCGCCACTGAGCTGGCAAAGAAAATAAAAGCAGGCGAGATCTCCGTTACAGAGGCCGCAAAGGCGTCTCTGGCGCAGATCGCGAAGGAGGATCAGAAGATCCGCGCGTACCTCACCGTGGATGAGGAGAAGGTCTTAGCGCGGGCAAAGGAAGTGGACGATGGGATCCGTTCCGGAAAATATACAGGCCCGCTGGCAGGTGTCCCGATCGCAGTAAAAGATAATATCTGCACAAAAGGCATGAAGACCACATGTGCTTCAAAAATCCTTGAAAACTTTGTTCCGTTCTACGATGCGACGGCAGTCACAAGAATCACAGATGCCGGCATGGTGATCCTCGGAAAGACAAACATGGATGAGTTCGCCATGGGAAGTACCACCGAGACTTCCGCATTCGCTGTAACGAAAAACCCGTGGGATACAGAACACGTTCCGGGCGGTTCTTCGGGCGGTTCCTGTGCGGCAGTCGCAGCCGGCGAGTGCTTTGCGGCTCTCGGCTCTGATACCGGTGGTTCCATCCGTCAGCCCAGCTCCTACTGCGGTGTCACAGGAATCAAGCCAACCTATGGAACGGTTTCCCGTTTCGGACTTGTGGCTTATGCGTCTTCCCTGGATCAGATCGGACCGATCGGTAAGAATGCAGCCGACTGTGCGGCTCTCCTTGAGACCATCACAAGCCACGATGAGAAGGACAGCACTTCGATGGAACGGAAAGATACTGATTTTACTTCTGCCATCGGAAAAGATATCCGCGGCATGAAGATCGGAATCCCGAAAGAATACTTATCGGATGGACTGGACGAAGATGTGAGAGCAGCGGTTGAGCAGTGCGCCGCTTACTTAAAGGAATGCGGAGCGGAGGTAGAATACTTTGATCTCGGATTCATGGAATATACGATCCCGGCGTATTATGTGATTGCGGCTGCGGAAGCCAGCTCAAACTTAGAGCGTTTCGACGGTGTCAAGTACGGCTACCGCGCGAAAGAATACGAAGGTCTCCACGATATGTACAAGCGTTCCAGATCCGAGGGCTTCGGACCGGAGGTCAAGAGAAGGATCATGCTTGGTTCATTTGTTCTGAGCTCCGGATATTACGACGCATATTATCTGAAAGCATTGAGAGTCCGTGCCCTGATCAAGAAAGCATTTGATGAAGCATTTGCAAAGTATGACATCATTCTCGGACCGGCAGCTCCGACGGCAGCTCCGAAGATCGGAACTTCTTTAAGCGATCCGATGAAGATGTATTTAAGCGATATTTATACGGTTGCCGTCAATCTGGCAGGTCTTCCGGGACTCACAGTCCCGTGTAGCATAAACGAGAAGGGACTTCCGATCGGTGTCCAGCTTCTCGGTGACTGCTTCAAAGAAAAGACTCTGTTTGCCGCAGCATCCGCCATCGAGAATGTCCGCGGTGGATGGACACTTCCGTTTGCCAGAAAGGAGACCTTATCATGAAACAGTATGAAACCGTCATTGGTCTTGAGGTCCATGTGGAGTTGGCCACAAAAACAAAAATTTTCTGCGGATGCAAAACAGATTTCGGCGCCGCTCCGAACACCCATGTGTGTCCGATCTGTACAGGAATGCCGGGCTCTCTTCCTATATTAAATAAGAAGGTCGTCGAGTTCGCCCTCCGTGCCGGACTTGCCTTAAACTGTGAGATCAACCAGTTCTGTAAATTTGACCGGAAGAACTACTTCTATCCGGATAACCCACAGAACTACCAGATCTCCCAGTTATACCTGCCGATCTGTCACGATGGCTATGTGGAGCTTGAGACGGCAGCTGGGACAAAACGGATCGGGATCCATGAGATCCATATGGAAGAGGATGCGGGAAAGCTGGTCCATGATGAATGGACGGACAGCTCTCTGGTCGATTACAACCGAAGCGGTGTGCCGTTGATTGAGATCGTGTCAGAGCCGGATATGAGAAGCGCTGACGAGGTCATCCAGTATCTGGAGCATCTTCAGTCCACCATGCAGTACCTCGGCGTTTCCGACTGCCGTCTTCAGGAAGGTTCCATGCGTGCCGATGTCAACCTTTCCGTTCGTGAGGTTGGAAGCACGGTATTCGGAACGAGAACGGAGATGAAAAACTTAAACTCCTTTAAGGCCATCGCCCATGCGATCGAAGGGGAACGGGAACGCCAGATCGAGCTTTTAGAGGATGGACGCGCTGTTATACAGGAGACGCGCCGCTGGGATGACAACAAGGAATCCTCCCACGCAATGCGTTCCAAGGAAGATGCGAAGGATTACCGCTATTTCCCGGATCCGGATCTTCCGCCGATCGATATTTCCGATGCATGGATCGCATCGATCCGTGCGGCGCAGCCGGAGCTTAAGAAAGCAAAATCGAAGAGATACCAGGCTGAATATGGACTGAGTACCTATGACGCAGATATCCTTACCGGTGACAAGGCGCTCGCAGAGCTCTTTGAGAACACGATCAAGGCTGGGGCAGCTCCGAAAAAAGCAGCAAACTGGCTGAGCGGCGAGACGCTTCGTCTCTTAAAGGAGAAGGAACTGGAGGCATCAAAGATTACCTTCACCGCAGAACATCTGGCGGCGCTCATTGAGCTTTTGGAAAAAAGTGTCATCAACAATCAGACCGCAAAGGACGTGTTTGCTGTCATGTTCGAGTCCGATGTAGACCCGGCAGCTTATGTTGAGGAGCACGGACTCCGGATGGAAAGTGATTCCGGTCTTTTAGAGGAGACCGTGAAGAAGATCCTGAATGCAAACCCGAAGGCTGTCGGTGAATTAAAAGAAGGAAAAGATAAAGTCATCGGCTTCCTCATGGGACAGGTCATGAAGGAGATGAAGGGGAAAGCGAATCCGGCACAGGTAAGTGAGATGATCCGCAGGCTTGTGCAGGAGTAAAAGTACAAAGAGAAGCCTTCTCCGCGTGTATTGGAAAAAGCCACGATAACCGGCCTTCGATTCTGAAACGGTTGTCATGGCTTTTCCTGTTTCTTCTATATATAAAGTTTTTTCCTCCAAAAATCTTCCATTCCCTGTTCATTTAAGGTTCGTGAAAAGTGCATGAAAAAGGTATTGATTTTATGAAAGGTATTTAGTATATTAATTACTATAAAAGTCCCGGAGAATGACTGTGCGATTTCACAGTGTTCGATTGGATGATCTGCGCTGAAGGAATATCTTACAGAAATTTCCGCAGCGCAGGCAGAAATTGGAGAGAAAAACATGATTAAAATTGCAGTAGACGCCATGGGCGGGGATAACGCCCCTGGAGAGATCGTAAAGGGTGCTGTCGATGCGGTCGCAGAGAGGAATGATATAAGAGTCTGTTTAACAGGACAAAAAGATGTCATCGAAAAAGAACTCTCGAAATATACCTATAAAAAGGATCAGATCGAGATCGTTGATGCCCCGGAAGTGATCGAGACGGGAGAGCCGCCGGTCAATGCGATCCGTAAGAAAAAGAACTCTTCCCTTGTGGTCGGACTGAATCTTGTAAAAAGCGGAGAGGCTGACGGCTTTGTATCCGCCGGAAGCTCAGGAGCCGTTCTCGTTGGCGGTCAGGTCATTGTGGGCCGGGTAAAAGGTGTGGAACGTCCGCCGCTTGCACCGCTGATTCCTACAGAAAAGGGAGTTTCCCTTCTGATCGACTGCGGCGCGAATGTTGATGCAAGACCGTCCCACCTGGTACAGTTTGCCCAGATGGGTTCCCTCTATATGAAATACGTGATGGGAATCGAAAATCCGAGAGTCGCGATCGTCAATATCGGAGTGGAAGAGGAGAAGGGAAATGCCCTCGTAAAAGAGACGTTCCCGCTTTTAAAAGAGTGTAAAAATATCAATTTTATCGGAAGTATCGAAGCCCGTGAGATCCCCCACGGCGGAGCAGATGTGATCGTCTGCGAGGCATTTGTCGGAAACGTGATCTTAAAGCTCTATGAGGGCGTGGGCGCGACGATGATGACAATGGTAAAAAAAGGCCTGATGAGTGATCTCCGAAGCAAGATCGGTGCGCTTCTCATCAAACCTGCATTAAAATCTACGTTGAAGAGCTTTGACGCAAGCCAGTATGGCGGCGCTCCGCTCTTAGGCTTAAAGGGGCTTGTAGTGAAGACTCACGGAAGCTCCAAGGCAAAAGAAGTCAAGAACTCGATCATCCAGTGCATCTCCTTTAAAGAGAATGAGATCTCGGATAAGATCAGGGAATGCCTTGCCCCGGAGGGGACAGAAGCATAACTGTCTGGCCGGACGCAGACTGCGCCGCGGAACAGGCTGTTGCACAATATAAGATTGCGGGAGCAATCCGGTATCAGAATTGGTCAAAAGACCTGATATAGTCTAAAATTTATAAGCAAAATAAGAGAGGATGGACATTATGGAGTTTGAAAAATTACAGCAGATCATCGCAGAGGTTCTCAACATCGATCCGGAGGAGATCACAATGAACACAACATTCGTTGACGATCTCGGTGCTGATTCCCTGGATGTATTCCAGATCATTATGGGCATTGAGGAAGAGTTCGATATCGAGATCCCGACTGAGGAAGCTGAGAAGATCGCGAGTGTCGGCGATGCCGTTGAGGCGATCAAAAACGCATTAAACTAATTGCAGGAAAAGGTGTCTCTTTACAGGGACACCTTCTTTTAAAGAAAGGCTAATCATGAAAGAAAAACTTGAAAAACTTCAGGAAGTGATCGGTTATCGCTTCAATGATGCGGGACTTCTGGCCCACGCCCTGACCCACAGCTCTTACGCAAACGAAAAGCACTGGGATAAGACGCGCTGCAACGAGCGTCTGGAATTTCTTGGTGACGCTGTGCTCGAGGTGATCTCCAGCGATTTTCTGTTCCACACATATGAGTCCATGCCGGAGGGCGAGATGACGAAACTTCGTGCCAGTCTTGTCTGCGAGCCGACATTGGCTTACTGTGCGGAGGTGATCCCCCTTGGTGACTATCTGCTGCTCGGAAAGGGTGAGGATCTGACAGGAGGAAGAAAGCGCCCGTCGGTTGTCTCCGACGCAATGGAAGCGGTCATCGGCGCGATCTATCTGGATGGTGGTCTTGCTAATGCAAAAGAGTTCATCCATCGTTTTATTCTGAATGATATTGAACACAAACAGCTCTTTTACGATAGCAAAACTATCCTGCAGGAAATGGTTCAGGCAAAGTATAAAGAGACACTTGTCTATGAACTTGTAAAAGAAGAAGGACCGGACCACAACAAATCCTTCGAGGTCTGTGTAAAGATCGGTGACGAGGAGATCGGAAGAGGTCTCGGTCGGACGAAAAAAGCGGCAGAACAGGTTGCCGCTTACCATGGAATCTGTAAGATCCAGTAGAATGTAAATCTGCTGCGATAAGTATAAGAAATAGGAATCATGAACGCATGTATTTAAAAAGTATCGAAGTACAGGGATTCAAATCCTTTGCGAACAAGATCGTATTTGAATTCCACAACGGAATTACCGGCATTGTTGGCCCAAACGGAAGCGGAAAGAGCAATGTTGCCGATGCAGTCCGCTGGGTGCTCGGTGAACAGAAGGTAAAACAGCTCAGAAGCTCCTCCATGCAGGATGTGATCTTCTCAGGCACAGAGACGAGAAAGCCTCAGGGATTTGCCTATGTAGCCATCACTCTGGATAACTCTGACCATAAACTTGCCATCGATTACGATGAGGTCACAGTTTCCAGACGCATCTACCGGTCAGGCGAGAGCGAATATCTCTTAAACGGCAGTGCCTGCCGCTTAAAGGACATCAATGAGCTTTTCTATGATACCGGTATCGGTAAAGAAGGGTATTCCATCATCGGACAGGGTCAGATCGACAAGATCTTAAGCGGACGTCCGGAGGACCGGCGCGAGCTGTTCGATGAAGCGGCGGGAATCGTAAAATTCAAGAGAAGAAAAGCCATCGCCCAGAAGAAGCTTGAGGATGAAAAACAGAATCTTGTCCGTGTTTCCGATATTTTAAACGAACTGGAAAAGCAGGTGGGACCTCTCGCAAAACAGGCAGAGACGGCGAAGGAGTATTTAAAGCTCCGGGAAGAATGTAAGCGCTTCGATGTAAACCTCTTCCTCATAGACTTAAAGGCCATTGAGGACCAGAAAATGGAGCTTGCCCGGAAAGAGCACACGGTAACCGGGGATATGGAGGACACCAGGGCTGCTGCCGAGGCTCTGAAAGAGGAGTATGACCGGATTACCGAGGCGATCCGTCTTCTGGACGAGAAGATTTCTGAAAAGCAGAATGCCGCAAATGAGGCTAAGATGTCCGCAGGAAACCTTGAGGGCCGGATCAATGTATTAAAAGAGCAGATTCATGCTGAGGAGTTAAACGCTGAACATATTAAAAGCAGAACTGCTGCCATAGATGAGGAATTATCCTCGAAAAATAGGGAACAGGAGTCCATCCGCAAGGAGCGGGAGACTCTCGGAAATAAAATCCAGGAAGTATTGGAGCATCTCTCCGATGCGGAAGGTGCATTAAGGATCTCCGGTACCCACGCCGACAGCCTCGAACAGTCCATCGAACAGTTAAAGGGAACTCTGATCGCAGCTTTAAATGAAAAATCAGAATTATCGGTAAAGAAGCAGCGGTATGACACAATGCTGGAACAGGTTCAGGTCCGCAGATCTGAGGTAGCCCAGAAGCTTTTAAAGGTAAAGAGCGATGAAGAAAGCTGGGACAACCAGATTGCGAAGCAGAAGGAACTCCTGACTGTGATCGATGACGAGATTGAAAAACTTCTCTCTCTGGCAGAGTCCCTTGAGGAAGAGGTGAAGGCGGCAAATGAGGAGATCCGCCGTTTAAACAGAAATTTAAGCCATACAGAACAGGATTATCATACCGCTCATACGAAACTGGAATCCCTGAGAAACCTGACAGAACGCTATGACGGCTACGGAAACAGCATCAGGCGTGTGATGGAAGTCCGTGACCGCGTGAAGGGCATCCATGGCGTTGTGGCAGACCTGATCGATGTTCCGAAGGAATATGAGATCGCCATCGAGACCGCTCTCGGCGGTTCGATCCAGAATATCGTCACGGATTCCGAACAGACTGCGAAAGTCCTGATCGAACACTTGAAAAAGAACCGTTTCGGACGCGCCACATTCCTTCCGCTTTCCGCGATCTCGGCGGGAAACGGATTCAATACACCGGGAGCTCTAAAAGAACCCGGGGCCATCGGAATCGCTGCGGATCTCGTCCGCGTGCGTCCGGAATATCAGGCACTTGCGAAATATCTTCTCGGCCGTGTCCTTGTGGTGGACCACATTGACAATGCCATCGCCATCGCCAGAAAGTATCGTCATTCCATCCGGATCGTAACACCGGAGGGAGATCTTTTAAATCCGGGCGGCTCCATGAGCGGTGGTGCTTTCAAAAATTCCAGCAATCTTCTCGGAAGAAAGAGAGAGATGGAGGAATTGGAGGAGGCATGCAGGAAAGCATTGACCACGGTCGATCAGATTCAGGCGGAGACTGTATTTCAGGAAGGAATCTTTCAGGAAAAGAGTGGCGAACTGGAACATGTAAAAAATGACCTCCAGAAGAAATATCTGGAAGAAAATACGGCAAAGATCGCCATAAAGCAGTTAGAGGGAAAGAAGGAGGAGCTTAACGAGTCCTCCGCAGATATGAATCTGGAAAACCGCCAGCTGGAAGAACAGATCCACGGTCTGCGCGACAGTCTCTCTGACCTTGCAAAAGAGATGGATCGTCTGGAACAGGAAAATACGGCACGGAACGCGAAGATCGAGGCGAATTCCGCCGCGTTAGAAAAGGCGAAGGCTGACCGGGATACCGCGGCCGCGGCACTCTCCGAAGTACAGCTCGAAGCGGCAAACCTGAAACAGCAGGATTCCTTCCTCGACCAGAATATTCATCGTCTTGAGGAAGAGAAGGAACGCCTTCTCACCGAAAAAATGTCCCTGCAGGACGGACACGCAGACAGCAAGAATGAAGTAGAAAAGCGTCTGGCGCAGATCGAAGAGTTAAAACAGAAGATCGAGAACGCCGGGAAAGACGCAGAAACTTATTGCCGGGAGATGGCTGCCGCTCAGGAAGAAAAGGCTGCTAAGAATGAGACCCAGAAGGGATTCTTTGAAAAGCGGGAACATCTCTCCGCAAGGATCTCCGATCTGGATAAAGAGCTTCTCCGCCTCCAGAACCAGAGTGATAAGCTCGCGGAACGTCAGGATGCGCAGGTGGACTATATGTGGAATGAATATGGCCTGACCTTCTCGACAGCGGAGCTTTTGCGTGATGAGACTCTAAACAATGCGGCGGATATGAAGCGTCAGATCACGGAGAAAAAGAACGCGATCCGCAGTCTCGGAAACGTCAATGTCAACGCGATCGAGGATTATAAGGAGATCTCCGGCCGCTACGAGTTTATGAAAACCCAGCACGATGACCTCATTACAGCTCAGGATGCTCTCTACAAAATCATCGAGGAACTGGATACCGGAATGCGCAGACAGTTCACGGAAAAATTTGCCATGATCCGGGCGGAATTTGACAAGGTATTCCGGGAACTCTTCGGAGGCGGACATGGCAGTCTGGAGCTGATCGAGGATGAAGATATTCTGGAAGCGGGAATTCAGATCGTTTCCCAGCCGCCGGGAAAGAAGCTCCAGAACATGATGCAGATGTCCGGAGGAGAAAAGGCGCTGACGGCCATTGCCCTGCTCTTTGCGATCCAGAACTTGAAGCCATCGCCCTTCTGTCTTCTCGATGAGATCGAGGCGGCTCTGGACGATTCCAACGTGGACCGCTACGCGAAATATCTGCATAAGCTGACGAAGCATACCCAGTTCATTGTCATCACACACCGTCGAGGCACCATGGTCGCTGCTGACCGTCTCTACGGAATCACGATGCAGGAGAAGGGCGTATCGACGCTCGTCTCCGTAAACCTGATCGAAAACGATTTGAAATAAAGGAGGTTTCCTATGGAAGAGAAGAAAAAAGGCTTTTTCTCACGCCTTGTGGAAGGTCTCACAAAGACCAGAGAAAACATTGTGTCCGGAATGGATTCCATCTTTTCCGGCTTCTCAGCGATCGATGACGATTTTTATGAGGAGCTTGAGGAGACCCTGATCATGGGAGATATGGGCATTCAGACCACCATGGCTGTTATTGAAGACTTAAAGAAGACTGTGAAAGAGCAGCATATCAAGGATCCGGAGCAGTGCCGTGAGGCCCTGATCGCCAGTATCCGCAGCAAGATGGATCTGGGTGAGAATGCGTATGAGTTCGAAAACCGGAAGTCTGTCGTTCTCGTCATCGGTGTCAATGGCGTCGGAAAGACCACATCCATCGGAAAGCTTGCAGACCAGCTGAAGGCCGAGGGAAAGAAGGTTGTTCTCGCTGCAGCTGATACCTTCCGTGCCGCAGCCATCGACCAGCTTGCTGAGTGGGCAAACCGCGCGGGTGTGGAGCTGATCGCCCAGAAAGAGGGATCCGATCCTGCTGCCGTGATCTATGACGCCATTTCCGCCGCGAAATCCAGAAATGCGGATGTGCTGATCTGTGATACGGCCGGAAGACTTCACAATAAGAAAAACCTTATGGAAGAGTTGAAAAAGATCAATCGGATCATTGACAAGGAATATCCGGAAGCTTACCGAGAGACTCTCGTTGTTCTCGACGGAACCACCGGCCAGAATGCTCTGGTACAGGCCCGCCAGTTTATGGAAGCTGCCGATATCACCGGCATCATCCTCACAAAGCTTGACGGAACCGCAAAGGGCGGCATCGCCGTTGCGATCCAGTCCGAACTCGGGATCCCCGTGAAATACGTCGGAGTCGGGGAAAAGATTGATGACCTTCAGAAGTTTAATTCCGAGGATTTTGTGAACGCCCTGTTCGCAAAACAGCCGGAGTAGTCAGGAACACCATACAGGAAATGACAGCGGAAAGCTGTAATAATAAGGAGAATAAGACTATGGAAATGCAGGAGCTCAGCCTTGAAAAATTTGAAGAAGCGTCCGAGATCGTAAAAAAAGTAACGCAGGAGACGAAACTGATCTACAGTGAATATTTTTCCGAGCGTTACGGAAACAAGATCTACTTTAAACCGGAGAATATGCAGCGTACCGGTGCGTACAAAGTGCGCGGTGCATACTATAAGATCAGCCAGCTCACACCGGAAGAGCGTTCCCGCGGCCTGATCACTGCATCCGCCGGAAACCATGCGCAGGGTGTTGCTTATGCCGCGAAGCTCGCAGGTGTCAAGGCAACGGTCGTTATGCCGGTAAACACACCGTTAATCAAGGTAAACCGCACAAAAGCTTATGGCGCTGACGTTGTCCTCTACGGAAGTGTCTTTGATGAGGCATGTGCCCATGCCTATGAGCTTGCCGATGAGCACGGATACACGTTCGTCCATCCGTTTAACGACTTGGAGGTGGCAACCGGACAGGGCAGCATTGCCATGGAGATTATCAAAGAACTCCCGACAGTCGATTACATTCTTGTTCCGGTAGGCGGCGGCGGACTCTGTACAGGCGTTTCCACCCTTGCAAAGCTTTTAAACCCGAAGATCAAAGTCATCGCTGTTGAGCCGGCAGGAGCTGCCTGCTTAAAAGCATCTTTAGAGGCGGGAAAGGTTACCACCGTATCCAAGATCAACACCATCGCTGACGGCACTGCAGTCCAGACACCGGGAGACAAGCTGTTCCCGTATCTTCAGGCAAATGTGGATCATGTGATTACCGTGGACGACTCTGAGCTGACGCTTTCCTTCTTAGATATGGCAGAAAACCACAAGATGATCGTTGAGAACTCCGGTCTTCTGACGGTAGCGGCCTTAAAACACCTCAACTTCAAGGACAAGAAAGTCGTATCGGTATTAAGCGGCGGAAACATGGACGTTCTCACGATGGCTACGGTTGTCCAGAACGGTCTTATGCAGAGAGACCGTATCTTCACTGTAAGTGTTATGCTTCCGGATAAGCCGGGCGAGCTGGCAGCGGTATCCTCGCTGATCGCAAAGGAACAGGGCAACGTCATCAAGCTTGAACACAACGTATTCGCAAACGTAAACCGCACGGCAGGCGTTGAACTCACGATCACTCTGGAATCCTTCGGAACCGAGCATAAGGATCAGATCATCAAAGCATTGGAGAAAGCCGGCTACTGCCCGGTGATCACCAAGACGAACGGAATCTATATGTAACACTTGATTGTCAGATGTCCCGGCTGATCCATGCAGACTTGCAGGACAGCCGGGACATCTGCTGATTCTGGCATCGATATGCCAGCCGGTCTGGCGGAACACAACGGCCGGAAACCGGCACATATGCAAAGGGGAAATTGTATGTACAGAAGCGAAACTCAGACCGCTTTAAAAAAGAATATTCTGTATTTTCTCCGCTGGACCGCGATCTCCATTGTGATGGGAACGGTCTGCGGCCTCATCGGAACTGCATTCGGATACGGGGTCATCTATGCCCAGCGGTTGTTTAAGACCCACAGCTTCATGCTATATCTGATGCCTGTGGCAGGTGTCCTGATCGTCCTGCTTCATCAGATGTTCCATGAAATCGGAAACAGGGGAACGAACCTGATTCTGGAATCCATCTCCTCAGACGAGCGGATCCCAATGGCGACCCTGCCCTGTATTTTTGTCTCAACCATCTTAAGCCAGGCTGTGGGCGCATCCGCAGGAAAAGAGGGCGCTGCCTTACAGATCGGCGGATGTATCGGAAATTATTTCGGCGATGTGCTTCATATGGACGAGCGGGATAAGAAGGTCATGATCATGAGCGGCATGAGCGCCTGCTTTGGGGCGATTTTCGGAACGCCGCTGGCGGCTGCCATGTTTGGAATCGAGGTCATCAGCATCGGTGTTGCCTATTATGCGGCGCTTGTGCCCTGTGTCTTTGCGTCCTTCATCGGTGCTCAGATCTCCGGAAATCTCGGACTTCATGGGGAATTCTTCCAGATCCTTCATATCCCGGAGTTTTCTCTCGTTCCGGCGCTCTACACCGTAGGGCTTGGACTTGCCTGCGCGCTTCTCAGCGTCTGCTTCTGCATTCTGCTTCACGAAACCCAGCATCTCTATAAAAATAAGATCGGAAACGTTTATGTAAGGATCCTTATCGCAGCAGGACTTTCCATCGCACTGGCATTCCTTTTTGGGCGGGATTACTGCGGAGCCGGGTTTAACCTTGTAGAAAAGGCTGTGGACGGGGAATCCGCGTATCTCGGATTTTTACTGAAGATGATTTTTACAGCCGTTGCTCTGGGCGGCGGATTTAAAGGCGGAGAGATCGTTCCCACACTGGCAGTGGGATCGTCCTTTGGATGTACCTTTGGTCTGCTCACAGGCTTTGAGCCGTCTCTGTGCGCGGCAGCAGGAATGCTCGCTACCTTCGTTGGCGTCACAAACTGTCCGATCGCTACCATGTTCCTCGGATTCGAGCTTTTTGGGTTTGAGGCGATGCCTTATTTTGCGGTGGCGGTTGCCATCAGCTTTACATTGTCCGGATACTATGGCCTTTACAGCGGTCAGAAGTTTACATATTCGAAGACGAAGGCAGAGTTTATCAACAGAAAGGCCCATTAGGTCAGAATTTTCTTTGATATCGGATTGATTTTTTACTGTGGAAATGCTATGATGCTTATTACAGGTCTATTTACATGCGGTGCTGTTATGGATAGTCGAAACAGGTGCTGTTAATGCGCATGAAACGATGCCCGTAAGAGTTAAAAGGGAAACAGGTCGAAAGCCTGTGCGAGCCCGTCACTGTAGATCCGGAGTGTATGAATAGTGTCCGTTATAAGCGGACAGTCACTGGCAGCTTCTGCCGGGAAGGCGTTTCATGCGCGATGATGGATGAGTCAGGAAACCTGCCGGATGTCTGCCGGGAAGAAAAAGAACCGGTCTGAGACCTGAAAATTCATTTTTCAAGCGAGGAGAAGAGTAAATGAGAAAAGCAAACCTTTATGCCGTTATGACAGTGGCAGCCGTATCCATGGCGATCCTTTCCGGATGCTCCGGAAGCCAGACAACAGCCTCAACCGCAGCGGAGACTACTACAGTTGCAGAGACAACTGCTGAGGAAACTACCGCAGCGGAGACGATCGCTGCTGAGGAAGATGACGAAGAGAATTACGATACAGGAGATGCTTCCATGGATAACACAAGAAATCAGGATGAGATCGGCGAGAACGAGCTTCTTGTTGTAAGCTTCGGTACAAGCTACAATGACAGCCGCAGACTGACTGTCGGCGCGATCGAGAATGCGATCGAGGCCGCATTCCCGGATTACTCCGTAAGAAGAGGCTTCACAAGCCAGATCATCATTGATCATGTAAAGAAAAGAGACGGTGTTGTCATCGATAATGTGGCAGAGGCTTTAAACCGTGCCATCGATAACGGTGTCAAGACTCTTGTCGTACAGCCGACCCACCTTATGAACGGTCTTGAGTACACAGACCTTGTAAATGAGTTAGCAGAGAACTCGGATGCCTTCGAACATGTTGCTGTCGGCGAACCGCTTTTAACTTCCGATGATGACTTTAAGGCCGTGATCTCCGCAATCACAGACGCAACCAGGGAGTACGATGACGGCGAGACAGCGATCTGCTTTATGGGTCATGGCACAGAAGCCGATTCCAACGCTGTTTATCAGAAGATGCAGGATATGTTAAAGGAAGAGGGCTTTGATCACTACTATGTAGGTACTGTTGAGGCGACTCCGTCCTGTGAGGATGTTATTGCACAGGTAAAAGAGGGCTCTTACAAGAAAGTCGTTTTAGAGCCGCTTATGATCGTAGCTGGCGACCACGCAAACAACGATATGGCCGGTGACGAGGAGGACTCCTGGAAGAGCCAGTTTGAAGCTGCAGGCTACGATGTTACCTGCCTGGTAAGAGGACTTGGCGAGCTTGAGCCGATCCAGCAGCTCTTTGTACAGCATGCCCAGGCTGCGATTGACAGTCTCGCAAAATAAGATGTTTTTTTATGGGCGGTCGAAGATTCGACCGCCTTTTTTCTGATCCCGGAGCGCAGCGCGACCGCCGGGAAACGCATTCCATATACTATTTAACAGGAGAGATAAATTCATGCGTAAACTAAAACAATTATCATTTGTACTTGCTGCTGTCTGTGCACTGTCCACAGCATGCGGACAGTCCGGTACAACAAATACGACGGCTGCATCAGCCGAAACAACGGCTGAGACAAAAAACACAGAGGAGACAAACGCTGAAGTTGCTTCCGGCAGCGAGACTGCCGCGGAGCAGACTCTTGACACAACGGGACTTGTGCCGGTATCTGCAAACGATCTCAAGGAGGGAACTTACGATATTACTGTGGAATCAAGCTCCTCGATGTTTAAGATCACATCCTGCGCCCTGACTGTCGAGAACGGTACGATGACTGCCAGAATGACGATGGGCGGAACCGGATATCTGTATGTCTATATGGGAACCGGCGAGGAGGCAGCGAAAGCCCC
Source organism: uncultured Lachnospiraceae bacterium (assembly GCA_934370915.1). Classification (GTDB taxonomy): domain Bacteria; phylum Bacillota; class Clostridia; order Lachnospirales; family Lachnospiraceae; genus Pilosibacter. The sequence goes on along the minus strand of CAKRNI010000008.1, from coordinate 4,564 downwards.
GGAATCCGACCGGATCTCCTTTGAGGAGAACGCGGATGGAACTCACAGCTTTACGGTTCCGGTCGATGCGTTAAATGAGGTGCTTCCGTGCACGGCATTCAGCAAGAAGAAAGAAAAATGGTATGACCGGGAACTCGTCTTTGAGGCATCCGGGATCCCGGCAGACGCATTCTTAAACACTTCTTTAAAAACAGTGGCAGATCTCGCCCTGGCAGACGGAACGTACACCGCAAAAGTCGTCCTGTCCGGTGGGTCAGGACGCGCGTCCGTGGAATCCCCGGCGGTGATCGAGGTGAAGGACGGAAAAGCTGAGGCAACGATCATATGGAGCAGTTCGAACTATGACTATGTGCGGGTAGATGAGGAGAAGCTTCTTCCGGTAAATACGGAAGGAAATTCTACCTTCGTGATCCCGGTGGCAGGTTTTGACAGCCCGTTTACGATCTACGCCGATACGACGGCCATGAGCACGCCTCACGAGATCGAGTATACCCTGACCTTTGATTCAAGCACGCTGGCAGAACAGAAATAATCACTATGAGTAAGATAAAAATTCATTTGTTTCGCCAAAAGCGGAAAAGTGCGATACAGGGGGGACAATTTGTCAGATGGCTGGCAGCCGTCCTGCTGCTGCTCTCCATGATCTGTGCCGGGTGTTCTGTAAAGACAGAAGAGTCTCCATCAAACATAACCTCCGCGCATAACTGGGCTGACATGGCCCCGGTGGGGTCCATGGATCTTCTCTATGCGGATCAGTTCTCAGTAGAGGATTATGGGGATGACATTACCCTCATCACCATCGGGGAGTCGGATCGTTTTCTCCTGATGCCTGAGAACACGTCCGCACCGGACGGACTCCCGGATTCCATCACGGTCCTGCAGAGGCCGATAAAAAACATTTATCTCGTGGCGACCTCTGCCATGGACGCCTTTATCCGTCTGAATGCTCTGGATTCCATCGTTTTTTCTGGAACGAAGGAGAGCGGATGGTATCTTCCGGAAGCGAAAAGTGCCATGGAAGAGGGGACGATCGCTTACGCCGGGAAGTACAGTGCCCCGGATTATGAAAAGATTTTAAACAGTTCCTGCGGTCTCGCCGTGGAGTCCACTATGATCTATCATACCCCGGAAGTAAAGGAACAGCTGGAACGCCTTGGTATTCCGGTCCTTGTGGAGCGGTCCAGCTATGAGAACCATCCCCTCGGGCGGATGGAGTGGATCCGTCTTTATGGAGTCCTGACGGGAAAAGAGGAAGAAGCGGAAGCAATTTTTAAGCAGACCGTGGATTCATTGTCCGATGTTCTGGATATGGAACCTTCCGGAAAGACTGCCGCATTTTTCTATGTGACGAATTCCGGAAGTGTCAATGTGAGAAAGAACGGGGACTACATTGCGAAGATGATCGCTCTCGCAGGCGGAACCTATGTGCCGGAGAATGCCGGTTCCGGTGAGAATGCGCTCTCCACGATGAATATGGATTTTGAATCATTTTATGCCGCCGCGAAGGACGCGGATGTTCTGATCTACAACAGTACCATTGACGGGGAACTCACGACGATCGGGGAGCTGTGCGCCAAAAACCAGCTCTTTGCGGACTTTAAGGCAGTGAAAGAGGGAAACGTCTGGTGTACCGGAAAAAACATGTTTCAGGAGACTATGGGACTGGGGGACATGATCCGGGATATGAACGCAGTGTTTACCGGCGATACAGAGGGAAACTTCACATACCTTCATCAGCTGAAATGATGACCGGGTGAAGAGTGAAAAGAAAACAGATTGAATTTATGAAGGAAGGGAGAGGGTGTCCATGGTATCCCAGACAAAGCGGATCATCCGCGTTTACCTGCTGTTACTCGTCCTGCTTGCGGTCCTGAGTTTCCTTAGTCTGGCTGTCGGAAGTGTGCGCGTATCGGCAGCAGCTCTTCTGGCTGTTCTGGACGGAAAAACGGAGAACGATATGATCCGTCATATCCTTTTTGATATCCGCCTCCCGAGAATGCTTGCCGCCCTGATCCTCGGCGGAGCGCTTTCTGTGTCGGGCTTTCTTTTGCAGACTTTTTTTTCAAACCCCATCGCCGGTCCCTTTGTTCTCGGAATCTCCTCCGGGGCAAAGCTCGTCGTTTCGGTCTTCATGATCCTGTTTCTCGGACAGGGACTTGTCATGAACTCCTGGGTTATGGTCCTTGCGGCTTTTCTCGGCGCCATGGCTTCCATGGGCTTTGTGCTGGCGGTCTCAAAAAAGCTTCCGCAGATGTCCATGCTGGTGGTCAGCGGCATCATGATCGGCTATATCTGTTCGGCTGCCACGGACTTTATCGTGACATTTGCCGATGATTCCAATATTGTGAATCTCCACAACTGGTCCATGGGAAGTTTTTCCGGGATCTCCATGGACGGGGTAAAGATCTGCGCGTTTGTGGTTGCGGCAGCTTTCCTTTGTTCCATGCTGCTCTCGAAAGCCATGGGGGCTTATCAGCTGGGGGAAGTATATGCGAGAAATATGGGGGTCAATATCAGGCGGTTCCGGATCGAACTGATCCTTCTGTCCAGCGTCCTTTCCGCCACGGTGACAGCCTTTGCAGGTCCCGTCTCTTTCGTTGGGATCGCGGTGCCCCATGTGATCAGGCAGCTCTTTAAGACGGCAAAGCCTATCGTTGTGATCCCGGGATGCTTCCTCGGCGGCGCTTCGTTCTGCCTGTTCAGTGATCTTCTGGCGCGGACTTTGTTTTCTCCGACAGAACTTTCCATCAGCTCCGTGACTGCAGTATTCGGAGCGCCGGTGGTGATCGCCATGATGATAAAAAGAGCGGAGCATTGAGAAAGGAGAACATATGCAGACCTATCTGACAGCCGACGATCTCACCGTCGGATACCGCAAAAAGCCGGTCCTTTCCAATATTTCCATGAAGATCAGCCGTGGCTCCATCGTCACGCTCATCGGACCGAACGGAGCCGGAAAATCCACGATTCTAAAGAGCGTGATCCGGGAGCTTTCTCCTCTGGGCGGAAGTGTATTTCTCGACGGCACATCGATTGAAGATTATTCGGACTCCGATTTTGCGAAAAAGACCGCTGTCGTTATGACCGGGCGGCCGGATCCGGAGCTCATGACATGTTTTGACGTGGCAGCCGCCGGGAGATATCCGTATACCGGCCGGTTTGGGATCCTTTCACAGGAAGATAAAAAAAAGGTCCGGGAGGCCCTCGAAATGGTGCAGTGCGGCAGTCTCGCAGGGGTACAGTTCCGGAATACCAGTGATGGCCAGAAACAGCGGATCCTTCTGGCCCGCGCCATCTGTCAGGAACCGGAGCTTCTCGTTCTCGATGAACCCACGTCCTTCCTTGATGTCAGACACAAGCTGGAACTTCTTGAAATCTTAAAAAAACTGGTCCAGGAACGCAATGTGGCAGTTCTCATGTCACTCCACGAGCTGGATCTCGCGGAGAGGATCTCCGACTATGTGCTCTGCGCGGAAAATGGGATCATAGGGAGAGCAGGAACTCCTTCCGAGGTGTTTGAAAAGGATTACATCGCAAAGCTCTACGGGATCGAACGGGGAAGCTACATGACTTCGCTTGGCTACCCGGAACTTCCAAAGACAGACGGTACGCCGAAGGTATTTGTCATTGGCGGTATGGGCAGCGGAATTCCGGTGTATCATGCCCTGAACCGGGCAGGGATCCCCTTTGCGGCCGGAGTCATCCATGAAAATGATATGGAGTATCAGACGGCCGAGGCACTGGCAGCAGAAGTGATCCCGGAAATTCCCTTTGAGCCGGTGGGAGAGCAGGCGTTCCTTCGGGCAAAGAAAATTTTGGAGTCCTGCGAGGCGGTTCTCTGTCCGCTAAAGCTCTTTGGAACCATGAATGAGAAGAACCGCGAGCTTCTGCGGATCGGAACAGGACTCGGAAAATTACGTCAAATAAATCTTGACAAATCTGATTCCGGTGATATACTGAATAACAAGTGAAAAAGATAACACGTTGACAGGAAGAGTACGTTCGGAAACTGCTCAGAGAGGGATACATTCGGTGAGAGTATCCTGCACGGAACGAACCGAAGACCACCCTGGAGTGTCCCTTAATCGGGAACGGTGATTCCGTTATCATCAAATGAAGTGGTATAGAAATTCTATACAAGCAGGGTGGAACCACGGGTAATCTCGTCCCTTGATTATGCAAAGCGCATAGTCAAGGGACTTTTTTATGTGACAGGAAATTCCGAAGAATTCCCTGTCACATAAAAAAGGTACTAACGTGCCAAAGATGCGCACTTGCGCGAAGATGTAGATTGTCGCAAGCGACCGCGCAAGGCGCGAGAATGTGCCAAGGCACATTCTTTCTTGTGTAACTGGAAATTCCCCGTTACATAAAAGGCACTAACGTGCCAAAGATGCGCACTCGCGCGAAAGGATAGGTTGCCTGACGCAACCGCGCGGGCTTTTCACTGAGAAAAACGTAACTGCAGGTTTACAGTTACACAATAATTTTCCAAGAGAAAAAGGAGAATGAACATGAAAGTAACATTAAAAGATGGCTCTTTTAAAGAGTACGCACAGCCGAT
>CAKRNI010000007.1 GCA_934370915.1 uncultured Lachnospiraceae bacterium | reverse complement strand
GATGGAACAAATACGGGGAGTTATAATTTAGGAGGAAATATGGAGGCAGCAATCGGTCTGAAACCATTAAAAATAGGGAACCTCGTGGCGAAGCGCCCGGTGATCCAGGGAGGAATGGGGGTCGGCGTGAGCCTTTCGTCCTTAGCCGGAGCTGTTGCGAAGGCGGGCGGAATCGGAATTATTTCCACGGCTCAGATCGGATTTAAGGATCCGGATTTTGGAAAGAATCCGATGGCGGCGAACTTAAGAGCGATCCATTCCGAGCTTAAGAAAGCCAGAGAAAAAGCGCCTCAGGGCATTCTTGGCTTTAACATTATGGTCGCGACGAAGGAATACGCATCTTATGTGAAAGAGGCGGTAAAAGCAGGTGCTGATGTGATCATCTCCGGTGCAGGTCTTCCCATCGATATGCCGAAGTTTGTCGCTGAGGCAGAGCGTGAGGATGGCGGTTCTGAGATAAAAGAGCGCCGCACCATGATTGCGCCGATCGTTTCTTCCGTGAAATCAGCTCTTGTGATCTGCCGGATGTGGGACAGAAAATATCATACGGCACCGGATTTCGTTGTGGTAGAAGGTCCCTGCGCCGGTGGTCATCTCGGATTTTCCAGAGAACAGCTCGCTGAGCTGGGGGCCGACACAGACCATGTAGCGGAGACATTTGATGAACCGGCTTATGATAAGGAGATCCGAGGAATCATCGAGACGGTGAAGAGCTTCGCGGAAAAGTATAAAAAACATATCCCGGTCATCACGGCAGGGGGGATTTTTGATCATAAGGATGTTCTGCACCAGTTTGAGCTTGGCGCGGAGGGCGTCCAGGCGGCGACGAGATTTGTGACGACTGAAGAATGTGACGCGGATATTGCATACAAAGAGGCATATATCAACGCGAAAGAGGAAGACATTGTGATCGTCAAGAGTCCGGTTGGAATGCCGGGACGGGCGATCAAAAATAAGTTTTTAGAGCGTGTTGCTCAGGGACCGGTGAAGGTGGAGCGGTGCTTCCGGTGTCTGGAACATTGTAACCCGGCGGAAACACCGTACTGCATCACGAAAGCGCTGATCAACGCCGTAGAAGGAAAGATCGATGAGGCGCTGTTGTTCTGCGGAAGCAATGCATACCGTTGTGAGAAGATCGAGACGGTGCCGGAGGTTATGGCGGCGCTGTGCGGAGAGTAAAAAACTCAGAGAGGCTGTTGTGCAGATCATGTGAAGCAGCCAGAATATAAATTTTCAAGGAAGCAGTTTTATAAAGTTCATAGATCCCGTATTTCTGTCATAAGATAAAGAAATTCAGGTGGTGGTTTGGTGTATCTGCGCTTTGAGTGCAGGCAGCCGAAACGTCACCGGCTTTGACAGAAATGCGGGATTTTTTATGTTAAATATGCTCTGGGCAGGAATGATGGCGGCCGGGATCTTCTGGGCGGCGTTTCATGGAAATATGGGGGCAGTGACGAACGGGCTGCTGGATTCGGCGAAAGAGGCGGTGACTCTGGGGGTTACGATGCTTGGGATCATGTCGTTCTGGTGCGGGATCTTAAAGATCGGGGAGCGGGCGGGACTCATCGAGGCGTTGACGGAGAAGATGCGTCCGGTGATCCGGTTTCTCTTTCCGAATCTCCCGGACGGACATCCGGCGGGGAAATATATCGCGACAAATATGATCGCGAACATGCTGGGACTCGGCTGGGCGGCGACACCGGCGGGGTTAAAGGCGATGGAGGAGTTGGGAAAGCTGGAGGATGAGCGGCGGGCGGAAGAAATGGACGACCAAAGGGAGATTCGACAGAAGGAAGAAAACGCAGCTTTAAATTCAGCGAGAATAAAAGAAAAATCTTTGGATAAGAGGAAAAACGCGGCAAAACAGAGCAGTCTTGCGAGACAGGCGGGCACCGCCAGCAACGAGATGTGCACATTCCTGATCGTAAATATCTCTTCGCTACAGCTCATCCCCATCAACATGATCGCCTACCGCAGCCAGTACGGCAGCGTCAATCCGGCGGCCATCGCAGGTCCCGCGCTGTTGGCAACGATCGCCAGTACAGCGGCGGGAGTGGTGTTCTGCAAGGTCATGGATCGGAAAAAAGTTGATTTTTGAAAAAAAGTCTACTATAATAATACTATTATGCGGCTGAAGCCCATACTCTAAAAGAGTCCCCCGCCCAAGGCGGTTTAAACCGGGAAATATTTACTGCCGCGAAGCATCAGAACGGGCTGATGCGTGGCTGATAAAAACAGATGAGATGATAAGAATACCAGGAAGGTTGCTGCATACAGAACGTATGTCTCTTTCTGGTATTTTTTTGCAGCTGAGGGTTTAAGGATATTTCAAGGTGCTAAAAATTTAAAAAGGGGATAAATTCATGAAAAAACAGACAACAAAGACAATAATAGCAGCTTTGACCGCAGCGGCGATGGTGTGTTCCATGGCTGGCTGTGCCGGAAAAACTTCAGGAACGTCCGAGACCTCCGGCGCGGAAATTTCGTCTGCGGCGGAGAACACAGAGGCAGCTGCCGGAGCAGAGCAGGATAATGAAAAAGATTCTGTTATCGTTGTGATGGGACCCTCCTCAGAACCGGAGGCAGGATTCGACCCGGCATACGGATGGGGCGCGGGAGAGCATGTCCATGAGCCGCTGATCCAGAGCACGCTGACGGTCACAAAGGCAGATATGACGATCGGTTATGATCTGGCGACCGATATGAATGTCAGTGATGACGGGATGACATGGACCGTGACGATCCGTGACGATGTAACATTTACGGACGGGGAGCCGCTGACCGCGGAGGATGTAGCGTTTACCTACAACACGATGCGGGATACCAGCTCGGTCAATGATTTTACGATGTTGAAAGAGGCGAAAGCTCTGGATGATACCACCGTGGAGTTCGACTTGAGCCGTCCGTATTCGATCTGGCCTTATACCATGGCGATCACAGGGATCGTCCCGGAGCATGCCTATGGACCGGACTACGGCTCAAATCCGATCGGCTCCGGCCGCTATATTATGAAACAGTGGGATAAAGGGCAGCAGATCATCTTCACGGCAAATCCGGACTATTATGGAGATGAGCCGAAGATGAAGACGGTGACGGTTTTATTTATGGACGAGGATGCGGCCTATGCGGCGGCTCTCTCCGGGCAGGTGGATCTTGCATACACTTCTGCGGCATATTCCGACCAGACCGTTGACGGATTTTCCCTGCTTGCATGTAAGACTGTTGATAACCGCGGCTTCAACCTGCCGGCGATCCCGGCGGGGGAGACAGACGAGAACGGTGTGCCGCTCGGAAACGACTTTACGAGTGATATCAATGTGCGCCGGGCGATCAACCTGGGGATTGACCGTGACGAGATGATCGAGCATGTGTTAAACGGATATGGATCGGCGGCCTACAGTGTCTGTGATCAGATGCCATGGTATAATCCGGCGGCGAAGGCGGATTATGATCCGGATATGGCGGCAGCAATCTTAAAGGAAGCCGGATGGACTGCGGGAAGTGATGGAATATTAGAGAAAAACGGCGTCCGCGCCGAATTCACGATGCTCTACCCGACCGGGGATTCTGTTCGTCAGGCCCTTGCGGAGGACACTGCAAACCAGTTGAAAAAGATCGGAATCAAGGTGACGACAGAGGGCGTCGGCTGGGATACCGCCTATGACCGGGCACAGTCCACACCGCTTATGTGGGGCTGGGGCGCCCACACACCGATGGAGCTCTACAATATTTACCACACAGCTCCGGGGAAGAAATACGCGGAATATTCTCCTTATGCCAACGAAAAACTGGACGAATATATGGATGCGGCCCTTGCAGAGAGTGATCTGGAAAAGTCCTATGAACTCTGGAAAGACGCACAGTGGGACGGAACGACAGGAATCACTCAGGACGGTGATCTTCCGTGGGTATGGCTTGTAAATATTGATCATTTATACTGGGTGAAGGATGGTCTTCAGGTGGCAGAACAGAAGCTCCATCCTCATGGACATGGCTGGTCGATCGTAAATAATGTCGACCAGTGGACATGGAAATAAAGAAAACGGGTCTGTGGTTTGGCAGACAGGCAGTGCGGATGTGTCTGATGGTGCTTCTGGTGAGCATTCTGGCCTTTGTGCTCCTGGCAGCCTCCCCCATAGATCCGCTTCAGACAAATGTCGGCCAGACAGCTCTGGGTTCCATGAGCCCGGAGCAGATCGCAAGACTGAAAAGCTACTGGGGAACCGATCTGCCGCCGGTGGAACGGTACTTAAACTGGCTGAAAGATTTTCTTCATGGAAATCTGGGAACATCTCTTTTATACCGCCGTCCGGTGGCGGAGGTTATCGGTGAAAAGGTCATGAATTCCATCTGGCTTTTGTTCGTGGCATGGCTGTTATCCGGTGTCCTTGGCTTTTTTCTCGGAATTCTGGCAGGAAAAAAGCGGGGCGGGGCAATGGACCGGATCGTCACAGGATATTCTCTGTTTGTGGCGAGCACCCCGGCGTTCTGGGTTGCCATGATGTTACTTATGGTGTTTGCGGTGAAACTTCACTGGTTCCCCATCGGCTTCAGCGTACCCATCGGCATGGACGCTGGTGAGATATCTGCCGCAGACCGGATCCGCCACGCAATTCTTCCGGCGGCAGCCCTCAGTATAACCGGAATTTCCTCCATCGCCCTGCATACGAGAGAAAAACTCATTGAGGTCATGGAGAGCGATTATGTGCTGTTCGCAAGAGCCAGAGGTGAGTCGGAGTGGTCGGTCTTACGTCGTCATGGATTTCGGAACATTCTTCTTCCGGCCATGACACTGCAGTTTGCGTCTGTCAGTGAGATCATCGGTGGTTCTGTCCTTGTGGAACAGGTTTTTTCCTATCCGGGGCTTGGACAGGCTGCGGTGACGGCAGGACTTGGAAGTGATGTGCCTCTTCTTTTGGGAATCACAGTGGTGACGGCGGTGATCGTCGCAGCGGGAAACCTTGCGGCAAATCTCCTCTACGGAGTGATCGATCCGAGGATCAGAGAGGGGGCGAAGCGCTGATGAAAAAGAATCGCAGAATACAAGGCGCTGCGCTGTTGATTCTGGCGGCTGTGCTGTTGGCGCTCATTGCGCTGCTCGGAAGCTTCTGGCAGGAAGCGGCCATCACGACGGATTTTACAAGGAAAAACACGGCTCCGTGTATACAATATCCTTTTGGAACGGACTGGATGGGCCGTGACATGTTTGTGAGGACAGTTGCAGGTCTTTCCTTAAGTATCCGGATCGGACTGTTGACGGCGGCAGTCAGCGCGGTGGTGGCCTTCGTGCTGGGGCTCTCTGCGGCAGTCTGTGGGAAATTTGTGGACAGTGTGGTGCAGATGCTTATTGATATCGTCATGGGAATTCCGCACATGCTGCTGCTGATCCTGATCTCGTTTGCCTGCGGACGGGGATTCTGGGGTGTTGTCTGGGGAATTGCCTTTACCCACTGGGCATCTCTGGCGAGACTGATCCGCGGGGAGGTTCTGCAGTTAAAACAGAGCCAGTATGTAAAGATTGCGGAAAAGCTGGGAAAAGGAAAGTTTTATATCGCCTTTTTCCACATGGCGCCGAATCTGATTCCGCAGTTTATCACGGGACTTGTCCTCCTGTTCCCTCATGCAATCTTACATGAAGCCAGTATCACGTTTCTGGGATTCGGACTTTCTGCGGAGAGTCCGGCGATCGGCGTGATCCTGTCGGAGAGTATGAAATATCTGGCTATGGGAAAGTGGTGGTTAGCGCTGTTTCCGGGACTTTTTCTCGTGGGAACGGTGCTGTTGTTTCATTACATCGGACAGGAACTCTGCAGGATCCTGGATCCGGGCAGTGTCCATGAATAGGAGGCGGGGAAGATGAAGGATACGATTCTGGAAGTAAAAGACCTCTCCGTCACCTTTACCCAGTATGACAGGGGATTTTCGAGACGGACGATCCACGCGGTGGAGAAGATGGATCTTACCGTGAAGAACGGCGAGATCGTTGCTGTGGTGGGCTCCAGCGGATCGGGAAAGAGTCTTTTAGCTCATGCGATCATGGGAATTCTTCCATATAACAGTGAGATGGATGGGGAGATCTGGTTTCTCGGGGAGCGGCTGACGGCAGAACGGGTGAAAAACCTTCGCGGACATGAGATCGTTCTGGTTCCGCAGAGTGTATCTTATCTGGATCCGCTCATGAAGATCGGGGAGCAGATCCAGAATGGAAAAAAGGATGTGTCGGTGAAGGAAAAATGTCTTGCGGTGTTAAAACGATATGGACTTTCGCCGGATATACGGGAAAAGTATCCGTTTCAGCTCTCAGGCGGCATGACAAGGCGCGTCCTGATCTCCACGGCAGTGATGGAGAAGCCAAAGCTGGTCATTGCGGATGAGCCGACACCGGGACTTCATATGGAGGCGGCAACCCGTGTCATGGGACATTTCCGGGAGATGGCGGATGAGGGGGCAGGTGTACTTCTCATTACCCATGACCTGGAGCTGGCGCTCCTGACAGCCGACCGGGTTATCGTGCTCTATGGCGGAAGAGTCGTTGAGGAAACGGATGCGGCGGCATTTCAGGACGAGAAGAATCTCAAACACCCGTACACGAAGGCACTGTTCCGGTCCATGCCGAAGAACTGGGAAAAGGACGGGGAACAGCTCTGTGATACGGGAGAGATTTTGGATATGATGCGAAAGGAATATGGCAGATGAGGCTGGAAGCGAGAGATATTTCTTTTAAATACGGAGAGGGAACCAGGCAGATCCTGAACCATGTGACCCTTACGGTGGAAGCTGGCGAAAAGGTAGGGATCATGGCTCCCAGCGGATACGGAAAGACGACGCTCTGCAAGATCCTTGCCGGATATGAAAAGCCTGATCAGGGGGAGGTTCTCCTTGACGGTACACCGATCCGCGCGTTTCGCGGTTACAGTCCGGTGCAGATGGTCTGGCAGCATCCGGAGCTTTCTGTAAATCCGAAGAGACGGCTGAGAACGGTGACGGCGGAAGGTGACTGGTCCTTTGAGGATCCCGGGGAGAGAGCCCGGATCGAGACGGGACTTGGAATCCGGGATGAGTGGAAAGACCGGTTTCCGGTGGAGGTTTCCGGCGGAGAGCTTCAGCGCTTCTGCATTGCGAGGGCGCTGGGGAGACGGACAAAACTCCTGATCGCGGACGAGATGACGACGATGTTAGATCTCATTACCCAGGGGCAGATATGGGACTTTGTTTTAAAGGAACTGAAGCGCCGGGATATGGGAATGATCGCGGTGAGTCATTCGCCGGAGCTTCTGGAGAAGGTGTGTGACCGAGTGGTCCATCTGCGGACAATGAATTGACAAGCATGGATGGATTCCGTAAAATGAAAACATAAAAATTTTGACTCTATGCGGTGCAGTGGATAACTGCGCCGCTTTTCATGTAACAGAGGGAGCGCCGGAATACACTTTTATGGAGGGGCGTATGAAACTTTGTATGGATCTATGTCTTGCGGCAGTGTTTATCCGGATCATATGGACGGATATCCGGACGATGACGATACCGGATAACGTGTTGGTTCCATTAGTAATTCTGGCGGTGATGTCTGTGCCTGCGGAGCCGGAAATTTCTTTTACCGCCCGGATCATCGGATGCTTTTCCGTGGCGCTTCCGATGTATATTACAGATTGTTTCATTGACGGTGCGTTCGGCGGCGGGGATATCAGACTTCTGGCAGTTATGGGATTTTATCTCGGATGGAAGATGTGTCTGGTGGGGACAGTTACAGGATTCTTTTTCGGTGGACTTCAGGCGGTGATCCTGCTGATATCCGGAAAAGTGAAATTTGGAGAGAGAGCAAGAATTCCTTTTGCTCCAGCGCTATGCTTGGGATTGTATGCTGCAAAACTCCGGGGCGATCAGATCATCGGCCTGTTCTTTGGGCTGACCTGGTAAAAATCCGGACCAATAAAGGCGGGGAGATATGTTATGCAAAAGAAAAGGAAACTTGGAACGGAAAAATTGTCGGAGTTTTTCAGACAGTTTTCGGTTCTGATAGGTTCCGGACTGCCGGTTCCAAAGGCACTCGAGATCATGGAAACAGATGAAACGGATAAAAGATTTTCCACAGCGTGTCGGGATCTCAGGCTGCGGATGAATGATGGAATGTTGATCGGCGATGCGATGGCAGCGACAGGATGTTTTCCGGAGCTGGCAGTTCAGATGATCCGGTCGGCAGAGATGGGAGGTCATCTCGGAGCAGCGACCATGCGTCTGTCAACACATTACGAGAAGGAACATCGGACGGAGGGAAAGATCCGCGGCGCCATGCTGTACCCGAAGATCCTGCTCCTGATGATGATCTTTCTGATCATGTTCGTCTTTCTCGCAATTCTGCCGACGCTGGAACCGCTTTTGGCGGACGCAGAACTTCCGTTTCTCACGAAAGTTTTGATGGACATGAGCCATTTCCTGTATGAATACCGGTATTTTCTTCCGGCGGCTGCGCTGATCATCCTTGCGGCAGTGGAATTTCTGATCACGAGACCGGGGATTCGATGTGGATATGACCGGATGCTGTGTTTTCTGCCCGTTCTCGGAAGACAGGTGAAGATCATATGTACTGCAAGGTTCTGCGAAAATATGTCGAGTCTCTACTCCAGTGGACTGCCGATCCCATTTTGTTTAAAGTATACAATGGGGACGATCGGAAACCGGTATCTGGACGGAAGTATTCGGAGGATCATGGAACGTGTGGAAAATGGAAAGCTGCTCAGCGAGGCGATCCGGGAAAGCGGCTGTTTCGATAAAAAACTGGCAGTGGTGATCGTCACAGGTGAGGAGGCAGGCTGTCTCGACGAGATGTTAAGGAGACTGGCGGAGAACTATGAACATGAGGCGGATCTGGCCCTCACGAAACTGATGAATCTTCTGGAACCGGCGATGATCCTGCTCATCGGTGCACTCACAGGATTTTTGATCCTCGGAATTATGGAACCGATTTGGAATATGTACGGAAGCATTGGCGGCTGAGAGGGGGAAACAGGGTGAAAAAGAGTGGGAATGGTGGTTTTGTCATGGCGGAAGTGCTGATGACAGTCATGCTTGTCATGGTCATTGGAACGCTGCTGTTTTCCTCTGCGTCCAGAAGCTATGCCCGGGCAGAGCGGAACATTGCGAAAACGCAGGCGAGGCTGGCTGCGGAGACGGCAGTGCAGGTTCTCGCGGAAAAGATCCTGAGGGAAGAGCCATCGGAGCTTATCGAAGAACTTGTCTCGGAACGCGGTCTTCCGAAAACAGATGGTGTGATCTGGGCGGATACCGGTGACGAAGAGCCGGAAGCGATTGAAATGACCGTGTCATCTTTCTGGAATGCGGACGGTTCCGGTCTGGTTCTGCATGCGGAGTGTTCGGTCGGAAATCAGAAAGAAAGTGCGTCAATGATTCTGAAAAGGGAGCAGTTGTCCGTGTATACACCATCTGACGAGGATCGGAAAGAGGAAACGGAGGATGAGCCATGAGGAAGAGAACGAAACGTTTTTTGGACCATGATGGTATGACATTAGTGGAATTGATGGCGGCATTCTTTATTCTGATACTGGTGTCAAAGGCTGTTTTCTCCTGTGTTTCCGGATATTCCAGAGTAATCCGGAGAAGCCGGGAACTCTCCGCGGCGGCAGTCAGTCTGGAACGCGCGGCGGGAAATGCGGAATACGGAACAGCCGCAGAGATCCATCTGGAGATCGGCGGGGAAGAATTCGTAGAACCAGGATATTGCATGAAAGCAACGGAGAGTAACAGCGGCCGTTCTGTTTCAGGTTTTTGGCTCAGAGAGGCAGCAATGGAGGAGAGTTTTGCGGATGAAGAATAAACGAGGCGGCTTCACTCTGGTGGAAGTCATGACGGTGGTCCTGCTGTTTGGACTGCTTTTACTTCTGATCTTTCCGATGAGACGGATGCTTTTCCGGGTTTTGGAACGGGCAGAGGAGCAGGAACATGCGGAAATGGTCGGAGATGCCGTCTTCCGGTATGTGACAGACGGGCTGCAGACAGGTTCGATCCGATGGGAAGATTTAGAAGATATTTCCCTGGATAAGTTCGGTGAGAATGATCTGGTGCCGGAAATTTCCATAGAGGATGTGGGTGGATACCGGATATTCTTCAGGGTTCATGTGTCCGATGGCGAACGGATTCTCTATGAGAGGGCAGGAAATATTTTGTATCCCGGTGATGCAGGGGAGGCAGTTTACACGGACGGAAATGCCATGAGAGAATAGAGGTAAGGGGAGATCAAGATGCTGCTTGCGATAGGCGGAGACGGAAAGAAAGGAAACAGGGAGAAGATCCCGGAAAATATGGGGCAGATGGGAAAAGAGGCGGAGTCCGCGGTAAAGATTCTTGAAGAACTTCTGATGCTGGGATATCGGGAAAATGCCAGCGATATTCACATGGAACCGTGGGAGGACCGATTTGTGATCCGCATGAGGATCGACGGAATGCTGACAAAACTCCGGGAGTTCGATCCGTCCATGCATCAGCCGCTTGTGACCAGAGCGAAGGTTATCAGCGGAATGGATATTGCGAAAAAGAGAGTTCCGCAGGACGGACATTTCCGGGAAACTATCAGGGGGATTCGTCTGGACATGAGGACCAGTGTGATCCCGACGATTTTCGGGGAAAAGATGGTGCTGAGATTTCTGGATACGAAGACAGAGATCGACAATCGTGAGATGTTCGGTATGAGTGCCGGGAATTATGGGAAGATGATGCAGATCCTTAAGAGTCCCGGCGGGATTTTATATCTCACAGGCCCCACAGGATGCGGAAAGACTACCACGCTCTATATGCTTCTGGAATATCTCGCAAAACAGCCGGTAAATATCGTGACCATTGAGGACCCTGTGGAGCGGTATCTTCCCGGAATCAGCCAGATGCAGGTGAACGAACAGGCGGGGCTTACGTTTGAATCGGGACTCCGCTCCGTTCTGAGACAGGATCCCGATATCATCATGGTCGGTGAGACGAGAGACCCGGAGACCGCAAAGATCAGTGTCCGTGCGGCGATCACCGGTCATCTGGTGCTCTCGACCCTGCACACGAAAAGCGCGGCAGGCGGGATCACGAGAATGGCAGATATGGGTGTTGAACCATATCTCACAGCGGACAGTTTATGCGGAATGGCGGCGCAGAGACTGGTGAGAAAGGTGTGTCCGAACTGCGCGGAAACAGTGGAACTTACGGATAAAGAACAGGAACTGCTTGGAAGAAAGATCCGGAGTACAAGACGCGGCTGCGGATGTGAATTCTGCCGGAATACAGGATACAGAGGAAGAACGGCAGTCCATGAGATCTTTGTGATGGATCGGGAGTTGAAGAAAATGATAGTGGAAAAACGGCCGGAGTGGGAGATCGAGGATTATGTGGTGAAAACACAGGGGATGCGGACTATGCGGGAAGAACTGGCAGATCTTGTGTGTGACGGCGTGATCCCGATGGAGGAGTTTTTGCGGACGGTGGAGACGTGGTAAGGCAGTAGAATAAAAAAGAAAGAATCTGGTCGAAAGGCAGGGTGTGCGCGGCATACCCTGCCTTTTTGACATCGAAAACCGCTTATAAATAATGCTGTATCGGTACTGGTGACAGTCTGTTCTGGCGAAAATGACGAAAATCAAAAAATATTTTCGTGATACTGACTAAATAACAGGGCTGTTGTTTTACAGATCCGATATGGATTACGGGGATACCCTGTGATATAGTTATGGGCATACAGAGGGACAAACCGATCGGGGAGTTTCAGTCAAATCATAATAGGTCTTTTTGAAGTCTTAAAAATCTTAGGAAGCAGGTCTATGATCTGTCTTATCGAAAAGCTGCCGGCGGCTTTAGCCGGAACATCCAGGAGGAAAAATGAATCGAAAAAGAGTGGCAAAGTGGTTCGCTGCTGCCGGTTCTTTTGCCGTACTTACAAGCTGCCGGGGAGAAGTGATGCCCTATGCAGCGGAGAAAATGGCGGAGCTTTCAGCAGCAGGACCGGTGATCCTGCGGGACCGGGAAGCGGGCAGGAGGTTTTTGATGGAAGCGGTATCTGCCGCAGAACGGGGAGAAAGACAGGAACTCACGGTAACGGGAAAGGATGGCGCATTCGATACACTGGCGATCGCGCAGATGTTTCCCGGGGTGATCAATATTTCAAAATTGGATCTTGGGACAAGGAATGTAAACGGCGAATTGCTTACGGATTGCCGGATCGGATTTGAGTGGCGGGGGCGTGCGCCGGATATAGAGGAAGATGCGGTCCCGGGAATCGGGGATAGGTTTGGAGCTGAGGAAGACCGGGCTGGGTGGCGGACCGGAGATGTGCTCATGCGGGAAATTGCGGGAAAGGTCTGCCGGTTTTCCTGTGTGGATGATGATTATCAGGATGGCAGTGGAAGATATGGGAAACGCGCGCTGTTTCTGGCGGAATGTGTGATCCGGTCCGATGTGGAAAGCACGGATGAAGAGCAGATCCTGATCTCGTTCGGAGAAGACAATAATTACAAGAGATCATGGGTGCGGGAATGGCTGAAGAAGCAGTCGGAGACTGCCGCATCGGATGCGTCTTTTGTATACACGGGAGTCCTGACAGCATATAGGGGGAGAACCGGGGCCGGTGATTTCACACAGACCCGCCTGGATGGCCTCGAAAGCTATCTGCTGCCATATCAGGAGTGCAGAGACCGGTTATTTCTCCTGTCTCTGGAGGAGGCGTACCGGTACAGGGAGAAAATATGGAATCTGGAGGGAATGGGAAGTTCCTATAGCCGGGGATTCTGGCTTCGGACACCGGCATGCGAGCTGGATGAGAACGGAAATTTTGTATATGGAAACAGGGAATATATTGCAGATCTGGAAAAAGGATGTTTCAGACAGGCGAATGTTTCAGATACCGGAATAGGGATCTGTCCGGCGTTCTGCCTGCCGCAGGCATAGAGAGGAGAAAAGAAATGAAAAAGAGCAGGAAACATAAGTGCAAAAAGAGTCAGATGATGTTGGCAGGGTTAGGACTCTGTATGGCGCTTGGAACGCCGGTAAGAGGAATGGCAGTTTTAAGAAGTGTGGAGACGTCAGCGGAACAAACGGCAACAGCGTCGGATGCTGCGGAAAAGATGGCTGTATTCACTATGGCTGAGGATATCTGGGGCTCTGATGTGGGGGATATGAGCTTTCTAAGCGGAAGATATGGGGACGGGACAAAGGAAAAACCGTACCAGATCACTACAAAAGAGCATCTGATCGGACTTGCGGCACTGGCGTCCATGGGGATGGAAGTCGGGAGCGGAGAGGGAACTTATCCAGGAAATTATAAGGGTGCCTGGTTTGAGCTTGGAAAAAATATCGATCTCGGGGGAATGAACTGGATTCCGATCGGATTTTACCGCACCGAAGCGGATATGCGGGCGGGAAAAGTATCGCCGTTTGAGGGACATTTTGATGGAAATGGAAAGACGGTATCCAACTTCCGTATGTACCAGCCATCCTGGGACTATGGTGGACTGTTCGGCGCGGTGGAGAATGCGGAGATCATGGATCTTAAGGTAAAGCCGGGACACGTGATCACAGTGAAAGAAAAAGGGGGAATTCTCGCAGGCCGCGCAAAGCATTCGGTGATCCGGAACGTGACAGTCAACGGTACGCTCAGGACTACAGGTACTGCCGGAGGAGTGATTGCGGATGTTCTGGAGGATTCCGTTGTGGAGAACTGTGTTTCCGATCATGTGGCCATCGATACGGGAAGGGGAAAGGAGATATTTGCCGGCGGAATTGCCGGGCGGGCTGCGGAGTCACTGATTGCGGACTGCGAAGTAAATACCGGGGACAACTTAAGTGCCAGAATCCAGGGCGGTGGTTATGTAGGAGGAATCGTGGGATTTCAGAATTCCACGGATATTTTCAATACGCATGTGATGGGAACGATCGGAGGAAGCGGATCCCAGTCCATAGGCGGTATCACCGGAAAATATGCTTCCGGCAAGCTAAAGATCGCGCGGTTTGAGGGAAGGATTGCCTCTTCCGGGCTTGGAAGCGCGGCGCGGGAGGGAACCTTCATCGGAACCCATGATACCGGATTCCATTTCCGGTATGGTATGGAGAACGGAGCGGATGTGGCATACCTGTTTGCGGATACGGAGGAGAAGATTGCAGCCGGTGTCTGTGGTTCCGGTGTCCCGGATGACAACAGGTTCACCTATGATGCCCATATTGGTTTCTGGAACAAAGGCGATAATTTTTTCACGTTGGTGCAGGGACAGAACACGAAAAAAGAGGATGAACTTTATTTTTACGAGGAACTTGAGAACGGTGTTCTCCATGTCGTGGATACCGAGGATGCAGCGAGACAGGATCTCTATACCCCGGATCACTTTGCACCGAATTCCGTAGGGCGCCCGGTGCAGGGATACCTGTTGTCGGTTCTTCAGGTGGATACGGCAGCAAATTCGGAGAATTTCTATGACGTTGCGGTACTGACGGCGAGAGGTCCGTCTGCCTACAGCAAGGAATTTCACAAGGCGTACCGGGGCGCGGTGGCTGCCGGGGATACAGTGACGGTCCTCACAGCTCCGAAGAACACGGAGACGGAGAAATTCCAGTTGGATGGAGTGCCGACATATACGGATTCTCTGGGCCGGAGAAGAAAGATGACTTATCAGAATGGAGGCTCCTATCAGTTTGTGATGCCGGAACATGACACGGAGGTAGCGGCTGTCTATAAAAAGGTGGCGGCCGGTGTGCGGGTAGAGCCTCAGGAGTTCGGCTTCCGGGTCATTGAGGAGCGTACCGGGGACCGGCTGAATCCGTCGATCACTACAGAAGTGCGGGATACGGCAGGAAAGCTTCTGGCAAGATATTTAAACGGAAAGCTGGAGACGGGAACGAAAGTTCAGGACGTTAAGATTCAGGCGGTGGTCGATAAGAATAACGATGTCGATGACGAGGCAGTGAGATGGAGCGTGGATGACGATGAGCTGATCCTCTTAAAGAAAAATGACGATGAGGACGAGTCTGGATATACGAAAAAGAGCGCATCCATCGAGCTGAACCTGAATGCGGGATTCTTTAAGGATATTGTGGAGAAAGCGGAGGCAGAACAGGCGAAAAAACAGTATCGATATCCGATTGAGGACACGGTCTATGGCGACGGGACACTGGGCGGACTTGCGGTTTTGACAGCAAAGACGAGACCGGCCTCCAGTTTTGAGGAGAAGTCTGTAACCGCAAATTGCAGAATTCCGGTGACGTTCCAGATCAAGGACCGGACGAAGATTGCGGCGGAAGGAGCAGCTCTCGATAAGACAGCTTTGAATTTTACGGTGACGAGAATCCTGACTGGAGACCGGAAAAAACCGCAGGAGACGATCACGGTATCGGCACCTCAGATCCTGTCAGGATCCTTTACACCGGACTATTTCGATAAAAAAGATATCAGCTGGACTGTCGGCGATCACACCATGATCCAGGTGGAGGCCGGCCTTGTGGAAGAGGGGATCGCGGATGGCGATTACCGGAACGCGAAGGTGACTGTTAAAAAGGATACGAGATGGATCCTGAATCTTATGGAGGCGGATGACGCGGTCCATGCGGAGCATATTTATGAGAAACGGACGGGGCATGGAGTGCGGAGTACAGAAGTAGTTATGGCGGCAAAGGATTCCCTTGGAAATATTCAATCGGCGGCCTGCAGTGTGAAGGTGGATTTTGTGACGGATGACCGGACGGTGGTAATGCCGGAAGAAATCCGGGTAGATCAGGAAGAACTGACGTATGACCTGACACTCACGAAAACGGGATCAAGATATAATCCAACGATTACATGGCAGGGAACAGAAGGCCAGAAGCTTACAGCGGAGCTGATCCCGGCGGAGGCGTTAAAGGGAAACAGGGAAGGCAGCTTTGGACTTATCTGGAGAGCAAAAAACGGAGCCGTAAAGATAGAAAACGGGGCAGCAGAGGTGGATACCGGAGCGGTCTGGATTGCGGAAGCAATGAAAAAATATCCCTATATGGCGGAATATGAGGATGAGATTACGGTCCGTGCCGGGAATGTGGAAAGAAAGATTCCGGTGAAATTAAAGTTCAAGCTGGTGGATAAGACCTGGTCCGGCGGTTCCGGCAGACATTCTTCGGGAGGCGGAAGCACAGGAAGTGTACTGAAAAAGCCGCAGAATGTATGGGAACAGCCGAAAGGCAGTATCACCGGGGAGTGGAGAAAACAGGAGGATGGAAGCTGGAGGTTTGCTTCCGGCGGAAGAATGTATGCTAATGAGTGGGCATGGATCTACAATCCGTACGCCAAAGAGGAGCAGGAAAAGGCTTCGTGGTTCCATTTTGCAGATGACGGCAGGATGGATACCGGGTGGTTTCTCGATGAAAAGGATGGAGGCTGGTATTATCTCCAGAAGATCAGCGATGGAAGTCAGGGAAGGATGCTGAAGGGCTGGCTGAAAGACGGAGAAAAGTGGTATTTCTTCGGACCGAGCGGAAGAATGACCAGAGGCTGGAACTGGATCGATGGAAGGTGCTACTACATGGATCAGAAAAGTGGTTATATGCTGGCGGACTGTGTAACTCCGGATGGATATACGGTGGATAAAACAGGAGCCTGGTGTGTTGGTGGAATCGTTCAGACACTTGGAAAAAAATAATGGCGGGGGATCAGTATGGAAGGAAAGAAACGAAAGCGTATACTGGCTGGATTGCTGGCAGTGGTCATGATAATTACGGGAGTGGGAGTTCCACTCCCGTTCCCGTCTGAGGCATCTGATATATGGCCGCAGAAATCGACGGCCCCATTCTTTTGCCTGGATGGAGGAAAAGGATGGAAAAAAGTAGACCGGTACGATATGTATAAGTTTGATACGATGCCATCTCCCCTTACGGAAACTCAGGCAAAACGGTTATTCTGGGCATATCCGGATAACTGGTCTGCGCTGAAGAAAGCGGCAAAACAGTTTGACCCGGAACTTTACGCTGAGATTGCATCTACGACTTCCAGCGCCAATATCGTGAAATATGTGAAGGACGATGCAGGAACAAAATTTGCCTGGGTAGCTGATAACCGGGAGATTGAAGATCGGGCAATTGCAGTTATGGAACAGGCATCGTCTGCAGGAATGGCAGCAGGAAAAGAAGCGCCGGACGCGATCCGGGAAGCGACTTCGGAAGATACGGCAGTGCCATTTCAGGTACTGCCTTTTTCCGACGGCCCCGGTGCATTGGATACGGAATTCGTGTTGGGGAAGGAATTCATACGGGATATTGCGAAAATTGAGCCTCAGAGCGTGTGGGATAATGGTTCCACAGGGGGAAATGTGGGCTGGCTTGATGCGTCGCAGGATAAGAATATAGCTAAATCGGTGATGGGAGAGAATCTGTATGAGGTAACCTGGAGTGGTGACGCGATCAGGATCCACAACAATGGTTCAGCGATCGCGAACGAGAATGCTGTGGGCAGCACGATGTCAGAGGAAGAACGATATAACAAGACAATGGTACGCTATAAGATCACGATGCGAAGTGATTCCGGCTGGTATACAGAGGGCAGCTGGAATCCGGAATATCTTCATGAATGGATGGATTTTAAAGCATGTATCAATGCGCCCAATCATCAACGGCTTTATAAAGCAGATATGAGAATCATTCCGTCAGATATGGTATTTTATCTGGTGATCCGTCAGGATGGGGAAGAAAGCTGGGATCATCCGGAATATGGAGTTGAGACTCCTGAACTGGAATTTAATATATACCGGCATAAAGAAATTTTTTCATCAGATTATAATGTGCGGCTTGTAAAACAGGATGACGAGACCGGAATGCCATTAAAGGGAAGCCAGTTTTATCTCTATGAAAAGTTTGAGGATGGAGACAGGATCTCAAAGGCAGATGGGGAGGGAAAGCTGGCGGAAAAAAATTTAAGCTTTCGTCCGTGGGGCGGATTTCAGGTGTTCTCAGAGGGAACGACGAACGAAAAAGGAGAGATCACGTATAAAGATGCCAGAAAATATACATACGAAAAGACATACTGTGATGGACATGCCATACCGTCATGGGCCAGCATGCCGGATAACCGGGGAGATGGAGATGTCGGGAATGAAGATGGGGAAAAAACGGATGCCTATGAGGAAGCGGCAGAACAGACGAGAGACAACAACCGGGCAGCGGCAAAACAGTGGCTGGAACTGGTGGAAGCCTGTGAGGCAGAGGCGGAAGGCGGCTGTCATTTTCACTGGCTTGCCGATGAGAGTGCCTATGATGAGGTGCAGGAGGTATTAGAATGTGGGGAAGCAGAAGGAAGAAGCCGGGAAAGTAACGGAAACGAGCGAAAAATTCGTGCTGTATCAGAAGAAGCCTTTGGAAAATCCGGATGCAGGGCAGATTGCGAGGATACATACCAGAAGTTTATCAGACTGCGGTTTACCTATACCTGGAAGGAGATTCAGGCAAGAAACGGATATATCCTTCATGATCTGCATCGGGATGATATCCCGGTAGAGATGATTATGACAGATTCTTCCCAGGCAGGGGCAAATGCAGAAAAAATATCCGGAAGCAGCCGTGATATCGCGGAAAATATCTGGTATTCAGGAAACGGTAAGACAGATGAAAGTACTGTTTCGGAAAGAAAGATACCGATGGTGAAAAGTCCGGTGGGAACAATTCTGAGAGAAACGTCGTCCAATGCGGAGGCAAATGCTAAGGATGCAGCGATTAAAACAACGGCATCCAATGCAGAAAAGAAAAGTTTGTTTCAGCGGTTTTACGACTGGTTTGCGGAAAGAAGTCTGGATGAGGATGACGATAACGACGAAGAAGCCGATGGATGGGGAGAATATAAAGGCACCGGGGACTTTGAGGAGATTCTGGCAGACGCAAAGGTGGACGGGATCCGGCATCTGGATTGCGGGGATTCTGAAAAATATTCGCATTGCAATGGATCAGAAAACTGCAAAGATGCGTGGCATGTGTATGACCACAGGACTGAGGGAAGGATCCATATCACAAAAAAAGACCGGGATCTTTTCAGAAGAGAAAACGAGAAATATTCGTCTTACGGGGATACGGAAGGAGACGGAACACTTCAAGGGGCCGTTTATGGACTTTTTGCAGCGGAAGACATTGTTCATCCGGATGCGGAGATGGCAGAAAACGGAATTTTGACGCATACCGGTATTGTCTATAAGAAGCATGATCTGGTGGCGGCTGCGACAACCGATCAGGATGGAAATGCTGATTTTCTGTGTTATACGGAAGCGCCGGGAATGGAGTACGATTATACGGCCGGGAAGATTAGAAAAAGAACGGATATCATCTGGAATGGACCGGAAAATCTGTATCAGGAGAATATGGAGAAAAACGGAAACTGTTGGATCGGAAGACCGTTGATTCTTGGAAAATATTATATAAAAGAGCTTTCCAGAAGTGAAGGATATGAGCTTTCCGTAAATGGGCTGGATCAGGAGATGACCAACCGGGGCACAGGCTTTGATACACCGATATCTGTGACAGATGCGAATGGAACAGCGGTGGTTGCAATGCCCGAACTCGCGGCGGCGATGGAGGGAGATGACGGAAGCGGAAAAGGATATGATGAACTTCCATTTACAGTCACTTCGTCGGGAACGTCTTCGGAAAACGGAGAGGGTGGTTATGAGATTTTTGCCTATGGTTTTCCGGAAGGAACAAAATTCTACCGTGTCGACACAGGGGAAGAACTGGTGACAGGACCACATGTGACAGGGAAAGAGCGTGTGATCGTGCGGGACGAGGCGGGAAGAACCGTGTGGAAACAGGCGGAGAGTGATTTCAGCGATATTCTCTATCAGCCGGAACGTGATGCGTCAGGAAACATTACCGGTCAGGAACCGGTGAGTCGGATGGAGCCGCAGATTCTGAAGGCGGAGCAGATTCCGGAAAAAACACCGATGATTCTTTCGGATCTGTCCGTTGATGAGGAAGACGGGGGATTCCGGGTAAAACTGGGGGACTGTGATCTTTCAGATGAAACGTCGGAGAATTTTCTCTTTTTAAAGGCTCAGACGGAGGAGGTCCTTGGAAGAAACGGGTATGAAGTTCCGGTTACAGCGGGAGGTGTCCGTTCACTGAAAGATGCGCCAGTTTACAGCCGGGGAGTAAAAAAGGGTCAGAAAGATATATGGGGAATGACAACGGAACCGGGTGAGCCGGCAAAAAAGACGGTGTATGGCGCCGCAATTCAGGAAATTACTGTTTCGGCGCAGAAGAATGACTGTATTCTGGATCTCATGCGAGGCATTTTTACATGGTATCAGGAACATCCACAATGGAACTTTGGCGGAATTGAGGGGATCAGAAAAGGGGGAGAGGATTACCGGGTAACTGTATATGCCGGTGCATCATCCGTCAGAAATCGAAGATTTTTCACTTCAAAGGTAGAAAATGGGAAGAAGACGGCGGACAGAGTGTACGCGGTGTATGAGGATCCGGTAAATCTTCGCTGGGTGTATCAGGAATATAAAAGCAGCGGTAAATTCCAATTCCGGACTGATAGACAGTATGTGATCGGAACCGCCGGGAACACAAGGTATTATCTTGATGCGACGTTGACACCGGTTCTGATGCCGGGAACAGATGGAAGACTGACAGAGATCCTGCATCAGGTCATGATGTACCATAAAAAGGGAGAGGAAGTGATCGATTATCTGTCGGGAGACCCGGCACATGGGTACCGTGTTCCACAGACGCGGCTGGAGGACAAGATTGAAATCACGACAGAAAAAGAGATCGTGGAAAAAGATGTGGAGCTTCAAAATGTTGTGAGGGAAAAGGTTGGTGCATACAGAATTCAAGTTCAGACTTTTGGGAAAGATGCCTTTGGAAAGGATTTGACTGATAGAAAGACAAGCCTTACCTTGAACTTTATCGCAAAGCTTCCGGAAAAAGATCATGTTCTGACAGAAAAGGAAATTCTGACGATTGGGAATGCGAATATCTGGGGATACAAAGGGGGAGATCGGATCGGCTATGCAGAATACCTCGTAAAATTCTCGGGAGCGGCCCTTGCAGCGTCAGTTTCAAAAGATCAGGATCATTCAGACACCTATATCACCGTGAAGCGGCTGATATACCGGGGACAGGATAAGATCAGTGAAGATGGAGATACAGGATCTTCACCGGTTCTTGTACTGGAACGTCCGGTAAAGCAGAAAGTGCACATAGAGAAAAAGACGGATGACGGGGAAAATATCGGAAATTTCCGGTTCAAAATCTATCTGAAGTCAAATCTGGAACAGATCTTCTGCACTAAAGATGGGGAGATTTTCTGGCTGGATAAAAATGGAGCTCCGGTACAGATTGAAGAATACCGGGAAAAATTCCCGGAACTGGTGCAGAAAATCTATACGAAACAGGAAGAACGTCAGGTGTTGGAGACAGTAGAGCGGAAAACAGCCCCGGATTGTGAGGAAGCAGGATCGATTAACGGGTATAACTATGAGAAATTTTTTGCAGCTATCCGGACGGCAGATACGGATCTATGGAAGAGAACGGGACGCTTACGGAATACGTCCTTTAAACCTTTTGTATCCAGTTTCATTACGGGAAAGGAAAATGAGATCAATACCTCGGAATATGCGAAAGAGAATGCGAAGCGTTCGGACGCGGTCCGGCAGTTTGCCATCGACTGGTATCTGAAGGAGGAACAGGAAAGTCTGAAACAGGGGATAAGCACGTATTCGGATGAGTCGTACGATCATGCACTTTACCTTGCAATCCGGAAGGCAGAGAATTATCTGCAGCCATTTTTCAAGTATGATCTTGGGAAAATCTATGCGATCGCCTGGGACAGCGAGGAGAAGGGGGGATCTGACGGAGATAAGACGACGCTGGCCGTCCGTAAAGAAGAGGGGCAGGCACAGGAAGAAGCTGCATCAGTAGTCTCAAGGTATCTGCCTTACGGTGAATATGTGATTGTGGAAGAACAGCCTTATGCATCGGAGCTGTTGGATTTTAAAAATAAACATTATGAGATCGATGCTCCGAAGGAGATATTTCTTCCGGAGGCAGACGGACAGAACGAGTCTGGAGATGACTGGAAAGAGAACTATATATACAGGAGCGAGGATTCGCCGTGGGATCTTGCAAAAAAATATCTGATCCGCTTTAACGAAGAGTGGGCAAAAAATCAGAAACAGGAAATTAAGGAATATGTGATCCTTGCTCACAGCAATGATGGTGATTTTGAAGTCTATCCATATGGACTTTCTGAGAAGAGGAGAGGAGGACACTACGAACCTTACGGAAATGAGATGGTAAAACAATATTATCATTACCGGTCGGACAGTGAAAATGGTGAAAACGAGAATGGAAAGGAGACGATGACGGGGGTAAAAACTGCTTATGACAGGGAATATGCACCGATGCTTGTTCCGTGGAGCATTGTGGATCCGAAGGAACAGGAGAATAATACGGATTGGACCGGTTATGGAGAAAAGAAATTTCTGGATCGAAAGTATCTCTCGAATCTGAGGATTGAGAAGCTTGATGCAGAAACAGGAGAGCCGATCCTTCACGATGATGCAGTATTTGGAGTATACCGCGCAGAGAGAGATGAGGCAGAGGACGGAGATGGTGCGGTAAAGTACTATACAGCAGATACGATGATCCTTGGCAGCCGAAATTTTCTCGAGGCGATGGGAGCGAAGGAGATCCGGTCGTTTGCAAGAAGGAACGCCGGAGTGGGAGAACTTTTTTATGGAACGGTTCCTGCAGGAACACCGATCTGCCAGGAAAAGGATCTGATAGGTTTTACAGATAAGGATGGCCTGCAGACAGGAACGATTATGGCGCTTCCTACAATCCGGGATATCGCGGAGAAAGGAATCCTTCAGGCAGTTGGATATGCGAAAACATCGAATCCGCTTTCTGCGGGAGTCTATGTGGTGGCAGAGGTAAAACCACCGTCAGGGTATGTGCGGTCAGAACCTGTTGCAGTAGAGATATACAGTGACGGAATCCGGTATTCCGGCGGATGGACAAAGGAAAAGACAACGGCGGCAGTATATGGGTATGAACAGTATCCGGATGGGATACACCCGGAAAATGTCACGGATACTGCCAGAATATACGTAGAAAATACTGCAACAATCTTGAAAGTTTCAAAAACAAAGACAATAGATTCGACTCGTGGGATGAAAGTATCGGGACGGGTGGAAGGAACGATCACGGAGCTTCGCGCACGGTACGGGCTGGAAAATCTTGATCTCGCTTACGATCATGCGGGTATCTATCAGGGATTTGGCTGGAAAAAGGGAACTCTGGAGATGCTGGAACAACGGAAACACGATGGCGAGCGGGTAGAGATCGTTTATGAAAATGGAATTTTTCAGGGTTATGGTTATGTGACGAGGAGATTGGAGACGTCAGATCATCAGAATCCGTACGTATCAGGAGCGAAACTTGCACTTTATGACGCGATCCGGGTCAAACGGACCGGAGATTCACAAGATCATGCATTTGAGGGAGTGGAGATCACAAGAGACAGAAACGGAAATGTAACGGATATTGTCGTAAAAGAGGGACACGCAGGAGAAAAACTGGAATTTTCCCGCAGAGGGATGTCAGAAGAAGAGAGTCCGGGAGAAGAAATCTGGGAGATCCGGACAGTAAAGAGAAAGGACACACCGGTTTTGTTCTATGATCTCGGAAATCTTGATGTAGTAAAAAAGGGAAAGGACGGGACACTTTACGGCTATGACCGGGCCGGACGGCAGCAGAAGATCACTTTTGATACGGAATCTATCTACGCACTGAAAAACGGACAGCCGGTATTTGAAATTTACGGAGGTGATTTTACAAAGCTTGTGTATGACCGGAAATCGAAAGTATTTACCGCCATAGATCCGGAGAGTACATTATATCATCTTGATGAATCTTTATGCAGAGATGCAGAAGTTGATGTCTACACGGGGCTGGCATATGTGAAGAGGCTGGAAACCGGAGCTAACGGAAGAGAACAGCAGATATTCTATGTGTGGCCGGTAGTAAAGGAAACGGATACAGAGGGGAATCTGATCGGCAGAAGAAAAATACTGACGGGAAGACCAGCGGAGATTATGGAAGGAAGTGAAAGTGCTTATATTACGGGAACATGGAATCCGGAAGCAGAAACATTTGAAAAAAGGCTGGAACCGGTTCTCGACGAGTTTGGGCTTGTGAAATATTATCCGGAAAGCGGGGCTTTGTATAAAAAGGGAGAGCCTGTTTATGATCGTGATGGGGATTACGTGACATACAGGTATGAGGATCTTCTGGAAATGGAGAACCGGGCTGCATATCACTTAAATGAGAGAGAAGATCTGCTTCAGGTGGGACAGCCTGAGGATGAGACGGACGATATGCCGTTGAAACATAGGAAGGGAGAGTCATATCTGATTCCGAATGTGTGGATCAGCGGAGAGAAAACGATTAAGGATGGCCGGATGGATGAGAATACGGACGGACAGGTGGATCTTTTAAGACGTGTGATTCCAGGAAGTTATATTTTAGAAGAACTGGAAGCTCCGGCTGGTTATGTGCGAACATTTCCGTCAGCGGTTGAGGTACAGGAGACAAAAGAAATTCAGAGAGTGATCCTGTCGGATGAAAAAACAAAGGTGGAAATCTCAAAAATCGATGGAACGGAAAACCACCGTCCCAATATTGAAAATCGCACGGACCGGGATGAGAACGAAAGAGGCACAGAGATCCGTGGCGCATACAGTCAGAACTTTGTAAAGGGGGCAAAACTTGCGCTCTTTAAGACAAAACGGGTGAATACTGATGATTACGAGAAATATCCCAGAGGATATTATCTCGTGAAGGCAGAGAAAACTCCGGCTGTGTGGAACTCGGAAGATCCGGTGGATAACCACAAAGTTTCAGTCACTGCCATGTGGATAACGGATGGTAAACCGAAGTACTTTGAGGGAATTCCGGCAGGTGATTACATTTTAGAAGAAATGGAAGCACCCACAGG
Source organism: uncultured Lachnospiraceae bacterium (assembly GCA_934370915.1). Lineage (GTDB taxonomy): Bacteria > Bacillota > Clostridia > Lachnospirales > Lachnospiraceae > Pilosibacter. Next base: position 3,303 of record CAKRNI010000007.1, on the reverse strand, counting down.
ATATCTCCCAGCCGCGATGGAAATTACGGTGGAGGAGACCGGAGATCTGCAGAGTTTTATTTTAAAAGATGATCACACAAAGCTGGAAATCCTTAAGTATGAGAGAAATGCATCAGGGGAGAAAGAACCGTTATTCTGGCCCGCATCGGCGGAGTTTATCCTTTGCGAGGCAGTTCTGGATGAAAATGGGGAGGTAAAGACAGAAAACGGTGATTATCTGTATCGAAAGGACAGGATCGTAGACCGCTGGAAGGCAGATGATCTGTCGGAATATATTCCGGTAATTCCTGAGTCATATGAAAAGATGTTTGGAGAGTATGGTAATGAATTCCGACAGTTTTCATGGAAAAAGGAAGACCAGAGAAGGACTATTTCAGGGAATGCCAGACTTTTGGAAAACATCGCAACAGAAAACAAAGAGGTCATCACGCAGCTCTGGGAGTTATCAGATGGAAGCAGGATGCGGGTTTCTGTTACAGCGAATGGAGATCCGGAAAAATTAGAGCCAGACGATCATCCATCACCGGCGTTTGAATATCAATTCCACTATCATACCGGATCGTCGGGGCAATATCCGGAAATGATCAGCTACGATACAAGAGCCGGCCTGCACCGGATCGACCGGATCCCGGAAGGAAAATATGTTCTTCTTGAGACAAGGATTCCGGATGGATATCAGGGAATGGATCCGATGCTGGTTACTGTGAGTCAGATGGGGAGCATCATCCGGTACGAGGTGGAAAACAGACGGAATACAGAAGAAAAGACAGCATTTGGAAGAGTCAGGATCCGAAAGACAGATGTAGATGATAAAAGTCTGAAACTTTCCGATGCATGGTTTGAGGCGGTTTGTGTACAGACGGGGGAACGGACGGTATTTGTGACCGGTGAGGACGGGATTGCGTTGTCACCGGAACTTCCCATCGGATATCTGAAAAATGGTGCATGGAGCATGTATGAGTATGAGGTTCGGGAGATTCTGGCTCCGCCTGGATATGGGTACTCGGGAGAGATCGTTTCGGTTGTATTTGACAGGGAAAAAGAAAATCTGATCCAGCTGTATGAAGTTTCAATCGAGAATAAGAAGACAAAAGTTCAGTTGAGTAAGCTGGATATTGCAACCGGAGAGGAACTTTCAGGAGCATCCATGGAGTTGAAAACGATTGACGGAACGATCATCGATTCCTGGATATCCGGAAAAACACCGCATTTTGTTGAGGGTACACTGATAGCAGGGGAGACTTATATCCTGACAGAAATATCTGCACCAGATGGATATGAGACTGCGGAAGCTATCCGGTTTACAGTGCCGAAGGACGGCAACTTTATCAAAATTGAGATGACGGACCGAAGGAAAACACCGGAAAGACCGGTAGAACCCACTGAGACGGAAACATCGACTAAGCCGGAAGCACCTGAGACAACGCCGCCTGCGGAGACGCCGACAGAACCTGAGGAATCTGAGACACCTGTAAGACCGACGGAGCCGGAATATCCAACTGTGCCGGTTCCGCACGACAGACCGAAGAGGCCGGTAGAGGCAGAGTGGACGGAATCAGAATCAGAGTCAGAGTCGAAACCGGACCGTAAAAAGACATATGGTACGATCACGGCACATTATGAACGAAAGGGTTTTGGAAGCGCGAAGGGGCATGTCCATCAAAAAGACAGGACAAGCCGTATAACTCCGAAGACGGGAGATACCGGAAGAACGGAATTTGCAGTACTTGGCCTGTTTATCGGATCTCTTGGACTCTGGTATCTGCACATGAAGAAGGAGGAAAATGAGAGAAAAGAAGAGCATGAAGATAAAAAGTGACGGAAGCCGAATCATTCGGCTTCCCGGGAAAAAAATTTCCGGATCTTTAGGGATCGTGGCAGTGCTGTTATGCCTGGCATTTCCAATCCCTGCTTTTGCGAAGGAAACACTCCATACAGAAGAAACAGAAACAACATCTGTAAATGAAACGGAAGAAGGAAAAGCAGTCCTGACCTATGAAAGTCCGATATTCACGGATGGAGGCGAGAGGTTTGTACCGGAAGAAACAAAAATAGAAAACGGAATGGAGTACAGGCTGGTATCAAAGCGGATTCGGAATGCGAAAAAAGCCGGGGAAATGACCTACGCGCAGGTGACGATCCCGTATGATCTGGAAGGCAATGATACGGTGCCGGTGACGGCAGATGTTCCGCTTATCGATGAGGAGTCCGGCACAGAATTTGAACGGGAGCTTTCTCTTATAAATGTAGAGGAAATATCGAGAAGCTGGTCGGATACCTTTTCTTTTCCGGTGACGGTATCCGGTTATGGGGCAGATTCATTCTATCTGGGAGATATGGAGATTCCCGGTGATGCGGACCTTTCCGACTATGGAGAAAAACTTTTAGAACTTGCGGGGCTGTCTAAAGAATATTACCAGGTGGACCTTGTGACGTGGGACGGAGATGCTTATATGGATGGGGAGGTTATGCGCAGAAACGCTACGGCAAGTGGAAGCAAACTGATTCGAAAGGTAAAAGCAAAATACGGCGGTCAGATCCGGACTCCGGATCTGGAAGGAAAACAGTATATTGGAATTTATGAGGAAGCTCTTCCGGAAGCGGAGAGTGCGCCGGAGAGCAGATCGGAGACAAAACCTGAGAGCCATACAGAATTGATTCCGGCTGATTCAGCAAATTCGGTAACCCCCAGTCTGGCAGACCGTATCGTCCAATGGCTGGAGAACCATGTCACTACAATGACCGTCAGCGCTGCGTTCCTGATCCTGCTGGCAGCCGGAATCTGGCTGTTTGTAAAGACAGGGAAAAAGTCAGAGCATCAGTCACCCTAACGTTTCCAGCCAGTCTTTTTCCTTAAAACCGGTGAGAACAAAGGAATCACCGATAACCAGCGGGCGCTTTACGAGCATGCCGTCAGTTGCGAGCAGGGCAATCTGATCTTCCTCGCTCATAGTCGGAAGCTTATCCTTTAATCCCATGGATTTGTAGATAAGTCCGCTGGTGTTAAAGAATTTTTTTAACGGAAGTCCGCTTTTTTTCCACCATTCTGTCAGCTCCTCCGCAGTGGGATTGTTCTCCTTGATGTGGCGGCTGGTGTAGGATATTGCGTGCTCGTCAAGCCAGCGCCGGGCCTTCTGACAGGTGGAGCAAGGCGGATACTCGAGAAAAAGAATACTCATAATGAAAATACCTCCATGGGCTTAGTATAATAGATTCCGGGAGAGAATACAATGAGAAGAAGAATAAGGGTAACTGTTCAGCAGGTTTGCGCACTTGCTGCGCTGACCGTAAGAAAACATAAGC
>CAKRNI010000006.1 GCA_934370915.1 uncultured Lachnospiraceae bacterium | reverse complement strand
GGAGATCCGACGATCTTCATGAAGAAAGGGCGGTGATCGGAGTGCTGAGTAAAGAAGAGATCGACCGGATCGCGGATGAGATCCTGGCGGGATTTAAGTCTGGGAAAGAAGAAAAAAAGTCCGTGGAAAAGCCGGTAAGAGAAATTCCGGGGCTCTCCGGTGTCGCTGACGTGAAGGCGGAAGCTTCCGTGAGAGAGAACAGAAAGAAACAGGAACAGGAGATCCTCGAGGCGGCAGCCGGAAGTGTTCCGAAGAATGAAAACGGAACGGCGGAGAGCGGAGCCGGAGAGGACGAATTGAAAGAAAGAGACTGGCGGGCACCGCTCATCGATGATCCCCAGGATCCGGACGCCTTACAGCGGATGATGGCGAAGACGACCGCCAGGATCGGGGTCGGACGGTGCGGCCCGAGATTAAAGACACAGACGCTCTTGAAGCTTCGCGCGGACCATGCGGCAGCGAGGGATGCGGTTATGATGGACGTCAGCGAGAAACTGGTTTCCGATCTTGGACTGTTCCCGGTGAAGACGCTTTGTGAAGATAAAAATGTGTTCCTCACGAGACCGGATCTCGGAAGAGATTTTTCGGATGAGACGAAGAAAGAAATCTCCAAACATTGTCTTCATGACATCGATGTCCAGATCATCGTGAGCGACGGACTTTCCTCTTCTTCCATCGAGGCAAACGCGCCGAAGATCCTGCCCATCGTGATGGAAGGGCTGAAGGAAAAAGGGATTAGCACGGGAACGCCGATCTTCGTAAAATTCGGAAGAGTCGCTGCCCAGGACCAGATCTCGGAGCTCTTAAATGCCAAGATCGTCTGCTCCTTTATCGGAGAGCGGCCGGGTCTCGCGACGGCGGAGAGCATGAGCGCCTACATCTCCTATATGGCGACAGTAGGAATGCCGGAGGCGAGAAGAACCGTTGTCTCCAACATCCACAAAAACGGCGTTCCGGCCGTCGAGGCGGGCGCTTACATCGTTGATCTTTTAGCCCTGATCTTAGAGAAAAAGGCCAGCGGTGTCGATCTTAAGAAGTAGGAGGCGCTATGGCAGGAAAACAGTTAAACACGAAGATCCTGGCAGTGCGGATCATCCCGAACGCGGATCCCATGCTCTTAAAGAACCTGGATGTCCGTCTGGGAGACAAGAGCCTTGGAATCTTCACCACAGACTGCGACGATGTGTCCTACACGGCGGTGGATGAGGCGACAAAGAAAGCCGATGTCCATGTGGCCTACGCGAAGAGCATGTACGCGGGATCCGGAAACGCCAGCACGGCGCTTGCGGGAGAGTTCATCGGAATCCTCTCAGGACCCGACCCGGAGGAAGTGAGAAGCGGACTCCAGGCGGCATTCTCCTTAATCGAGAACGACGCCCACTTCTACGAGGCGAACGAGGAAGGAACCGTGGTCTACTTCGCCCACTGTATTTCCAGAACGGGAACGTACCTCTCCGAACAGGCGGGCGTCCCCGAGGGAACACCGATGGCGTATCTGATCGCGCCGCCTTTGGAAGCTTCCGTGGGATTAGATGCGGCGTTAAAGGCAGCGGATGTGGAACTTTCCCTATACTACGGACCGCCGACAGAGACGAACTTCGCGGGCGGGCTCCTGACGGGAAGCCAGGCATCCTGCCAGGCGGCATGCGACGCCTTCGCCGACGCGGTTTGCAGGATCGCAGATGATCCGTTGGCATATTGAAAAAATGAAAGATTTAAATAGAGATACGAACAGAAAGGAGTGGTCAGATCGTGAATATTGATCGTGATCTGCAGTCGATCCAGGAGGTCAGGGATCTGGTTGCAAAAGCAAAAGAGGCGGAAAAGATCCTCTGCACATTTCCACAGGAAAAGCTCGACGCAATCTGTGCATCCATCGCATGCGCATGTATGGATCATGCCGAGGAGTTAGCGAAGATGGCAGTTCAGGAGACCGGATTTGGTAAATGGGAAGACAAGGTCTTAAAAAATAAGCTTGGCAGTGCCATCACCTGGGAATCTGTAAAGAATATGAAGACCGTCGGCGTTTTAAGTGAGAATGAGGAGACAAAGGTGACGGAGATCGGTGTCCCGATGGGTGTTGTAGCAGCCCTGATCCCATCCACAAACCCGACTTCCACCGTGATGTATAAGAGCATCATTTCCATCAAAGCCGGCAATGCCATCGTGATCAGCCCACATCCGGGAGCAAAAAACTGCATTACAGCGACTTATAAGATCGTGAAGGAAGCAGCGGAGCGGGCAGGAGCACCGGAGGGAACCGTAAACTGCGTGAGTCTCACAACGGTCCAGGCAACGGATGCCCTCTTAAAGCACCCGGACGTCAGCATCATTCTCGCCACAGGAGGTGAGGCGATGGTCCATGCGGCATACTCTTCCGGAAATCCGGCTCTGGGCGTTGGTCCCGGAAACGGTCCTTCCTACATTGAGGGCAGTGCGGACATCCCGTTAGCCGTAAAGCGGATCATGGATTCCAAGACCTTTGACAACGGAACGATCTGCGCGTCCGAGCAGTCCATCGTCACAGAGACAGGAATCGCTGATCAGGTAAAAGAGGAATTAAAGAAGCAGGGCGGATACTTCTTAACAAAAGAACAGTCCGACAAGCTTTCAGGATTCCTTCTTCGCGCAAATGGAACCATGAATCCGAAGATCGTCGGAAGGACCGCTTTAAAGATCGCTGAGATGGCTGGAATCACGGTTCCGGCAGGAACAAAGCTTCTCGTATCCGAGCAGGATCCGATGAACGTCAACAAGAAGAACCCGTACTCCAGAGAAAAGCTCTGCCCGGTGATCGCGTTCTTCACCGTGGACGGCTGGGAGGCAGCATGTGAGCTCAGCATCCGCATCCTTCAGAATGAGGGTGCCGGACATACGATGACGCTCCACACAAAGAATAAGGACGTTGTCCGCGAGTTCGCACTGAGAAAACCGGTATCCCGGATCCTTGTCAACACACCGGGCGCTCTCGGCGGAGTCGGAGCCAGCACTGGACTTGCACCGGCACTGACACTTGGCTGTGGTGCTGTGGGCGGAAGTGCCACATCCGACAACATCACACCGATGAACCTCGTCAATATCCGCCGCGTGGCATGGGGCCTCTGCGAACTGGAAGACCTGAGAAAAGGCAGCCCGGTTCCGAAGGATGAGCCGTCCTGCGGATGCGGCACAAAGACAGACCTCTCCGCTGAGGACATCGAGGCCATCACAAGAGAGATCATGAAACGTCTCGGGGCAGGACTTGGAAAATAAAGGAAACGCTGAAAAATCAGATAAAATATTTTCACGAGAGAAGTCATAAAAGCATAAAAATACGCAAAAAGCCAAAAAGAATAAACAATTAAGAAATCATACATAAAACAGGAGGAAATAGATTATGGCAACATTATTAGCACTCGGAATGGTAGAGACAAAAGGTTTAGTAGGATCCATCGAAGCAGCCGATGCAATGGTAAAGGCAGCAAACGTGACCCTGATCGGTAAAGTACATGTCGGCGGCGGACTTGTAACCGTAATGGTACGCGGCGATGTAGGAGCCGTAAAGGCAGCAACAGACGCAGGCGCGGCAGCAGCAGGCCGTGTAGGTGAGCTTGTATCTGTACACGTTATCCCGCGTCCGCATGCAGAGGTTGAGTCCATTCTTCCGAAGCTGGGTGAATAAAAAGCAGCCGGTTTGGAACATATGATCGCAGAGAAGCGGAAATAAAAACGAAATTTACAGGACAGCCGCAGGCATATAAGGCGGCATCACTGTCAGGAGCAGCAGGAGGAAAAGAACATGGCATCATTACTGGCACTTGGAATGATCGAAACAAAAGGACTTGTCGGCGCCATCGAGGCAGCCGATGCAATGGTAAAGGCAGCCGATGTAACTCTGATCGGTAAGGAACACATCGGCGGCGGACTTGTAACCGTAATGGTACGCGGCGATGTAGCAGCGGTAAAGGCAGCAACAGACGCGGGCGCAGCGGCAGCAGGAAAAGTCGGAAATCTCGTATCCGTACATGTAATTCCTCGTCCGCACGGCGAAGTTGAGTCCATTCTTCCGCATGTGAGCGTGATCACAGAATAAAACGTAAAGGAAACAGCGCATGAAAGTATTGACGGAAATGGAGCTTCGGGCGAAGTGGAAAGCCCCGAAAGACGGGGTGTACCATGTGGAAGCCGGAACATTTGTCACGCCGATGGCAAAAGACTTTCTGCGGGAAAAGGGAGTGTCCATGGTCATCGATTCTGAGGAAAAGAAGTCCATGACCAGGACACCGGTAAAGAAACAGGGAGACCATACCTACATTGATGCAGAGACAGGAGAGGGATACCGGGAAAAACCGGAGAACATGACCCACCTCAGGGGAAATCTTCTGGTGATGAAAACACATCCGAGGATCGTCTTCCGGGGCAAGGTGGACACGATCCAGGCGAAGGTCCTTCTTCTGATGGCGGAATACCGGAATGAGGCGGGATTTTATAAAGATCTCGCTGACATCTTAAACGGACTCAGGGAAGTCCTGGGTTCCGAGGTGAAGGAAGAGGAAATCAAAGAATTTTATCTCTTCGGTCTGGATGAGAAGGAGATCCACCGGATGTCCCACCAGGTGAAGGAGACATTTGGGATGAACCACCCGATCCCGGACGCGTCGATGGGGAAAACGGCCCTGGAACTGAACCTTTTGCGGGCAGAGATCCGGGAAGTGGAGCTTGCGGCGGCAAATGCGTTTGAGGATGAAGAAAAGGATTTTGGAATTATAAAGGCGTTAAACCGGCTGAGCAGCGGAGTCTATGTAGTGTTCTGCCGCCTGCTTTCCGGCTATTACGACAAGATGGAGGAATAACGTGGACAGAGAACAGATTCAGGAGATCATCTTCCGCGTACTGTCCGAATTCGGAAACTGGATGCCGGGACGGGAGCCGGACCTGGAATTCCCCGTTGAGGTATCCGCAAAGCATGTGCATCTGACGGATAAAGCAGTGGAAGTGCTGTTCGGCAAAGGAAAGAAGCTGACGCCAAAGCGCCCGCTCTCCCAGCCGGGACAGTTTTTGAGTGAAGAGCGCGTGACTCTTGTCACACCAAAGGGACGGATCGAGAATGTGGCGGTCCTGGGACCGGAGCGCCCCTACGTGCAGGTGGAACTCTCGGCGACGGATGCCAGAACACTTGGCGTGAAAGCTCCGCTTAAGATGTCAGGCGACCTGGCAGGAGCCGGTGATGTCTACATCATCGGACCGGAAGGCGTCTACGACGCGAAGGGCAGCGCCATCGTGGCACAGGCCCACATCCACCTCACACCGGAGGATGCCGACAAGGCAGGTGTTTCCGATGGGCAGAGAGTGTCGGTGACGATCCGCGGTGAGCGCCCGGCGACCTTTGAGAACGTGATCTGCAGAGTCAGCTCCACAGCGGGACTGGCGATGCACATCGACTACGACGAGGCGAACGCCTGCATGCTGCCGAAGAACGCGACAGCGAGAATGCGGCTTCAGACGCCGTGCTGCAGCATGGAACAGACTCCGGCGAAGGAAAATAAGCCGGTAGGACCGTGCGCGGAAGAGAAAAAGAGTCCGGAAGCAAAGCCGGAAAAAGAAATAAAACCATGTGAACAGCCGAAGGAAAAAGAAGAGTTGGTATTTACCGGAAAGCTGATCACGGAAGCAATCGCAAAAGAACTGACTGCACAGAAAGGCGGAACGCTTACCATAAAGAAAGGCGTGATCGTTACTCCGTCTGCGAAGGACATTTTCAGCCGGGAAAAGATGGAACTTGTGTGGGAAACTGGGAGGTAAAAGGCGATGATGATCTGTCAGGTGGTCGGTCATGTCTGGGCGACAAAAAAAGAAGAGAAATTAAACGGACATAAACTTATGATCGTCCGTGAGGAGACGACGACAACGAGAAAGGGAGCAACATTCGTCGCGGCGGACTCTGTCGGAGCCGGAATCGGCGAGATGGTACTCGTTGTCAGCGGCAGTACGGCGAGACGGGCGATCGGTGAGGATGACGCGCCCATCGATAGCGCCATCGTCGGAATTATCGATTCCATGGAGATTTCAAAGGAGAAGAATTAACATGGCAGGACTTTCGGAAATCATAAAAGATGCCGGTATCGTCGGATGCGGCGGAGCGGGTTTCCCGACCCATGCAAAATACTCCGGCGGTCCGGTCGAGACAATTATCGTAAACGGGGCGGAGTGCGAGCCGCTCCTCCAGACCGACCGGTATCTCATGAGAAACTGCGCCAGAAAGCTGATCCGGACGGCAGACCGGATCCTGGAGGAGACAGGCGCGAAGGAATTTATTATCGCACTGAAAGCGGCGTACACCAGGGAGATCGATTCCCTTGAGCGCGCCATCGAGGAACTTGGTTCCGCCGTAAAGCTTCATAAGCTTCAGAGCTTCTTCCCGGCAGGGGATGAGCAGACCATCGTCTATGAGGTTACAGGAAGAGTGGTACCCCCGGCGGCGATCCCGCTCTCTGTCGGATGTGTCGTCAGCAATGTGGCGACGATCTACGGGATCGGCGATGCCTTTGAGGGTGAGCCGTTTACAAGAAAATTCCTGACGGTGACAGGGGAAGTGAACCACCCGATAATCTTACGCGTTCCGGTAGGAACTCCGGTGAGCGAGTGCATTAAGCTTGCGGGCGGAACACCGCTCTCCAGATACATTGTTGTAAACGGCGGCCCGATGATGGGAAAGATGATCCGTATGGAAGATGTCTCAAATTCCTACGTGACGAAGACCATGTCCGGACTCATCGTTCTGCCTGAAGATTCTGCTATTGCAAGAAGAAACCAGGTGACAGTGAAACACATGATCAACCAGGCAAAATCCGCCTGCATCCAGTGTTCCTTCTGTTCACAGATGTGTCCGAGAGCTCTTTTAGGCCATCCGATCCGTCCGAATAAGATCATGAGAAAACTCAGCTCCGGCATGCCGCTGGAGGAAATGCTGAATGATCCGGATGTGAGAAACGCGGCGCTCTGCTGTGAGTGCGGGATCTGCGAAATCTACGCATGTCCGATGGGGCTGAAGCCCAGGACCGTGAACTCCATGTTAAAGAAAGAGCTTGCGAAGGCGGGGATCCGTTACCAGAGACCGGAGGGCGTGGAATACACGGCACTCCCGGAGCGTGAGATGAGAAAAGCGCCGACGGAGCGCGTGGCAGCGAGAGCCGGTGTCGGGGCATATGAGGATTTAAAGATCGACGATTTCTGTTCCATAAAACCGGAAGACGCAGGATGTGTCCGTCTGAGTCTCAGACAGGGCATCGGAGCGCCGTCTGTGCCGGTAGTGAAAGATGGAGCTGCGGTGAAGGCGGGAGACAGGATCGCTGCCTGCCCGGAAAAGAGCCTCGGTTCGGAGCTTCACGCATCTGTACCAGGAACCATCTTTATCGATCCTGACGGACAGTACATCGAGATTCGCACCGGAAAGAAATGGGACTACGAAGCGTAAAGGAGAGTGACTATAGTGGAAGCGATCGGAATTCTGGAAAGCAACAGTATTGCGAAGGGAATCGAAGCCGCAGATGCGATCTTAAAGGCTGCGGACACCTCCCTGCTGTTTTCAAAACCGGTATGTCCGGGTAAATATACGACCCTGTTTTACGGGGATGTAGCGGCTGTGGCAGCCTCTCTGGAAGCTGGAGAACGCGTTGTCGGAGCAAATATGGTGGACTCCGTTGTGATTCCCCGCGTGCATCCTCAGGTGGTTCAGGCCATTAACCTGTCCACGACTCCGGAGGGAGTGAATGCCGTGGGTGTTATGGAATTTTATAGTATCACAGCGGCTGTTTATGCGGCGGATGCAGCGGTGAAGGCGGCTGACGTGACCCTGATCGATGTACGTCTCGGAATCGGGATCGGAGGTAAATCCTTCGCAGTCCTCACCGGAGATGTAGCAGCTGTCGAGGAAGCGGTGAAATGCGGTATGGCCGCGGGAACCGAGAAGGGCCTGGCGCTGAGCAGCGTTGTCATTCCGAGTCCGCGGGAAGAGATCTTTGCGGCACTCTTATAAGAAATCTGAGAAAGAGAGAATACTATGGCAGAACAGAATCCTTTTGAGAGCAAACAAAGGATCATTCAGGAATTTGTACCGGGAAAACAGGTGACCATGGCACACCTCATCGCGAACCCGAATGAGGATCTTTATAAGAAATTAGGCGTTGTGAGCAAAACCCGCGGAGCGCTGGGAATCTTAACGATCACTCCGAGCGAGGCGGCGATCATCGGCGCAGATGTAGCGACGAAGGCGGCGGAAGTGGAGATCGTGTTCGTGGACCGGTTTTCCGGCTCCTTAGTCGTTTGCGGGGATGTGGCGGCTGTAGACGCGGCTCTGAAAGATGTCCTCAGAGTTCTGGGTGAAGTCCTTCATTTTACACTTACGGAGATTACAAGATCCTGATTATTTAATCAGGATCTTGTAAGTTGTGAAAAAATGAAACGGGAGAACTGCTGGCAGAAAAAATGCCGGAAGAAACAAGGAGAGTGAAGATACATGAAAAAGATCATGATGGTGGGAAAAATCGGCTGCGGAAAAACGACGCTGAGCCAGAGGCTCATCGGTGAGCAGGTCTCCTACAAAAAGACCCAGTCCATTCAGGTGATCGGGGACGATATCGTGGACACCCCCGGAGAATATGTGGAACAGAAGCAGTTCTACAGCGCTCTCATCGTGACCGCGGTGGAGGCGGATGTGATCCTGCTGTTATGTTCCGCGATCGATGAACAGAATGCTTTTTCCCCGCGGATGGGATCTCTGTTTTCCGGAAAGCCGGTGATCGGTGTTATAACGAAGACAGATCTATGCGAGGATCGGGAACTCATAGAGGGCGCTTCCGATATCCTTTCCATGGCCGGGGCAGAAACGATCATTGAGGTCGGATTAGGGGACGATTCCTGCCTGGAAGAGCTCAGGAGGGCGATCGAGATGTCAGAATAGGTACCATATTAAGAACATGCAAAGATTTCATGAAAAAAAAAGATTCGCTTTTTTTAAAATATTATGTATAATGTATGAAACATGATGAAAATTTGCAGAAGATGAGGTGATCCTATGAAAATTGGACAGCTGGCGAAACTGTGCGGAGTCAGTGTTGCGACGGTCCGTTATTATGTGAGCATGGGAATGCTGATTCCGAATGATTCGAGTGCCCAGTACGATTTCTCCGAGCGGGAAGTGGAAGACTTAAACCTGATCTTAAAGATGCGGAGACACCAGTTTAAGTTAAAGGAGATCCAGCAGTACCTGATCCTTACAAGACATTCCAGGATGATCGAACCCAGCACCATCGATGCGGCATTGTCGATCCTGGAGACGAAGCAGAAGGAAATCTTTTCTGAGATAGAAAATCTTAAAGATTCCTATCGTGAGATTGGTGAGGAAATGCATAAGCTGCGTGAAATGGGGACAAACGAGCGGCGGGTGACAGGAGTACCGGTGAGCGCCCTGTCGCTTTTTGCGTGTCCGTATTGTGGGGAACCACTTAATATCGAAGACGCGGAGATCAAGAACGGTTATATCATCTCCGGGAAACTGGTCTGCGCCGGGCATGCGAAGGGCGAGTGTGAGAAGAAATATGAGGCGGAGATCATCGACGGCATCATCGAGACGGGAAATCTTTACACCGGAATGTACGATCATCCGGATCTGACCCGCGGCCTGTACCGGGATATGGGACCGGAGTTCAGCTTCTGTTTCCAGAGATGTTATGACCGCGTGACAGAATCACTGATGAAAGATGATCTTCAGGGGAAAGTCCTCCTGGAAGCAAATATCAACGGCTATTTCTACATGTACAACCACTTAAGCCTGCTCCCGGCGAGCAGCACTCTGATCCTGATCGACAAGTATCCGGAGACATTGAGGATGTATAAAGCTCTGATCGAGCAGTGCGATATCAAATGCCAGATCCTTTATATTGCAGATGCGGAAACGGACTACCCGTTAAGGAGTGGCAGTGTGGACCGGTATATCACATTCTGCGGGGAAGGTGAGTATATGCTGTATCATGAGAACTGTTATCTGATGGATGCCGCCAGATATTTAAAGGATGATGTCCGGATTTACGGCACATATCTGAGTTACGACAGAACTGCGAAGTCCAGAAAAAATCTGCTGGATAAATATCCGGAGAGCTCCAAGCGCGGATTCCAGATGGAATATCTGTTGGAGGATTACAACAAATGCGGATATGAGATGGCAGTGGAGCAGATGGGAGCGATCACGGATTGCGGTGCGAGAGTGTATGCCTTTGCCTGCCAGGTGATCGGGGAAGTCATGAGAATCTACTCGATCACGGCATGGAAGAAAGGTCATAAGCCAGAGACGATATAGAGAACGAAAGAGATATGAAACTGAAACGAAGCCCCACACATTTTTTTTGATGTGTGGGGCTTCGTTATAATAGTGATCCTTTATCCTTTTATCCCGTCAGATGTAATCCCAGTACTATCTGCAGGCATCAACAAACGCTTTCAGAAGCTTTAACTGCTCCTCAGAATCATACATCATCTCCGGATGCCATTGAACTGCTACAGAGAACGGATGGTTCTTCTGTACGATCGCTTCCGGAACACCGTCTGCGGATTTCGCGATGATCTCGATATCCTTGCCCGGATCCTTCACTGCCTGGTGATGGAAGGAGTTGATGCGGATCTCGGTTTTTCCGTAGATATCCTCTAAGATAGAACCTTTTTCAATCTTCAAGTCATGCCACGGGTAGTTTCTCGGGTACTTGTCCCCAAAGTGATGTTCGAACTTGCCTTCGATCTCGAGATCCTGGTACAGGGTTCCGCCTGCAGCCACATTCATGATCTGGATTCCGCGGCAGATGCCGAGGATCGGTTTCTTGATCTCATTCATGAAGTATTTTGCCACTGCGATATCGTGGTTGTCACGCTGTGGGATGATGGTTCCGCAATAGCCTTTCGTAGGTGTGTTATACTGCTCCGGTCCTACATCATGTCCACCGGAGATGATCACACCATCTAACTTATTTAAGAATTCTTTGATGGATTCCTCATCACAGTCCTTATAAACCGGGATCAGTACCGGAACTGCACCGGCCTTTTCCAGTATGTATACATAATCTCCCGCAACAAAGTTCCAGTCCTGTCCAACGATTCCCATACCGGATGTCATACCTACGGTATCGCGGTAATCGTAGTTGCATGTTACGCCAATCAAAGGTCTCTTCATATTTTGTATACCCTCCTGCATATCAGTTCTCTTTTTTGTTTGTGCTCATTATTATTGCCACACCTGTAGTTTGGTGCATCATCGTGTACGCATAGTATATTCTCTCAAGCATTCTTTCTGTCAATATCTGTTTTTAACAAAAATTATACAAAACCTAAAGTATACTTTACATTTAATAAAAATTTTATAAAAATTTCCTCTTGAAGTCAAGTTGCCTTCATGGACTATAATGCAGACATCAGCGATGCGAAAGATCTTTTTTCAGAAATCTTTCCATACGAAACTTCAGAAAGCAGACGGAGAACAGCGAAAGAGATCCGTTCCTTTCTGATAAGGAAACACAAAGGAGGATGTGTGTATGTTTATTTACAATGCAGTGTTGGCTTACAACGCATGGATCTGGGGTATTCCGATCCTCATCATCTTAATCGGCGGTGGTCTTTACCTTTCCTTCGTAACAGGATTCGTACAGGTTCGTCACTTCCCGGATGTGCTCAAATCAACAGTCGGTGGAATGTTCAACAAAGAGGAAATGAAAGAGGAGACCGGTAAGCATCACGGTACAATCTCAAGTTTCCAGGCAGTATCCGCAGCCCTCGCGGCCGTTCTTGGTACCGGTAATATCGTCGGTGTCGGAACTGCTATTGCAGCAGGTGGTCCTGGCGCTATCTTCTGGATGTGGGTCGTTGGTTTCGTAGCAATGGCATTAAAGTACTCTGAGGCATGCGTTTCCATCGCAGTCCGTGAAAAGAAACCGGAAGGCGGCTACAAAGGCGGCGCTAACTACTACCTCTCCAAGATCAACAAACCCTTAGGCTTTGCATGGTCCATCGCAATGATCTATGGCCTGATCACAGCTGCCGGCGTACATACAGGTTCTGTTGTTACAGCTTGTGAGAGCCTTGGCATCCCGCGTCTCGTTGCTACTATCGTTGTTTGTATCATCATCGCCCTGATCATCTTCGGTGGTATTCAGGCACTCGTTCAGATCACAGAGCGTCTCGTTCCGTTCATGGCAGCGATCTACATTATCGCTGGTCTTGCAGTTGTAGTATTAAATATCGGTAACCTCATTCCGGCAATCGTAAGCATCTTTAAGGGTGCCTTCACAGGTACTGCAGCAATCGGCGGCTTCGCAGGTGCAACGATCTCCGCAGCGATCCGCAACGGCTGTGCACGTGGTGTTTACTCTTCTGATGCTGGTAACGGACAGTCCTCCATCGCATACTCCCAGTCCTCCGAGACTGACCCGGTTAAACAGGGTATGTGGGGTATCTTCGAAGTATTCTTCGATACGATTGTTGTTTGTACATTCACAGCCCTCGTTATCCTCTGCACAGGTGTTTGGCAGACAGGCGAAGCAGGTTCCACACTTGCGATCACAGCCTTCACTTCCGCATTAGGCGGTGTTGGTAAGGTTATCGCATCCATCGGTCTTATGATGTTCGCAGGTTCCACAGTACTTGCATTCTGTACCTTCATCGGTCTTACCTGTGAGAATGTATTCGGCAAGACAGGCCGTTGGATCGGTCAGATCGGCTTCGTTATCCTCGCATTTGTCGGTGGTATGGTCGGCGTTGATATCCTCCTCGGATGGGCTGACTTCGGTAACTCCTTAACATTAACCTTAAACATTATCGGTCTTCTTTGCTTCAGCAAAAAGATTGCACAGTGGACCAGGAACTACTTCGAGAAAGGAAACTCTTTCGCAGAATAATTGCCGGATCTCCTGTTACCCCCTCGGAAGTGACAGCTTTCCTCACTGGCTGTCATCGGCAATTTACAAATATTACATCTTTTTCTCATACCATGTTACAAAAAGGCGGACAGGTTTCATCTCCTGCCCGCCTTTTTTACCCTGAACCAGAATATTTCCATGATCGGCACTGCGGCGCTCTCATTAGAATCGATTTGAATTTTCCATTTTTTCATAGCCAGACAGCCGATTCTGGATTATAATTACTGTTGCTCTGAATGTTTTTAATGTATTGAGGTAACTACATATGGAAAAAATCGTTTCAACCACCATGATGTTCTTCATGGTTTTAGGCGCCCTGGACCGGGCAGTCTTCCGAAACCGGTTTGGTCTCGGAAATGAATTTGTAAAGGGATTAAACAGCGTCGGCCCCCTGATCCTCGGAATGGCAGGAATCATGTGCAGTGCCCCGGTTCTTGGAAAATTACTTTTAAGACTCGTAACGCCGTTATTCAGCGTCATCGGTGCTGATCCGGCGATCATTGCGGGATCATGTTTCGGTCTCGATATGGGCGGTTACTATATGACTGCGTCCATGACGGATGATCCTTCCGTTATCATGCTGGGCGGCGTTATCTTAAGTACCGTTCTCGGAGCCACCATCGTTTTCACGATCCCGGTTGCATTGACACTCTGCCGCCCGGAGGACGCTCCGGCGGTCTCCAAGGGAATCGTATTCGGGATCATCTCCATTCCCTTCGGAACCATCGCGGCGGCCCTGGCTTCCGGCCTCACGCTGCGCTATACGCTGGTCAATGCGGCTCCCGCCTTCGTTCTGGCGGCTCTCCTTGCTGGGGGAATGATCTTCTTCCCGCAAAAGACGCTGATCATCTTCCGGGCTTTTGGAAATCTCCTTCAGGCCTTTATCATCCTGGCTCTCGCGGCCGCGGGCGTCGAGGCAACTCTCGGAATCACCGTGATCCCTGGAATGGATCCCCTGGCAGAACAGCTTGAAACCATCGCCATGATCGGAATCACACTGGCAGGCGCGTATCCCTTTGTGCATGTGCTCTCAAAGGTCCTGGCCCCTGTCCTCAACGTGATCGCGAGACTCATGGGCGTCAACGGACCTTCCGTCACAGGAATGCTGGCCTGCCTGGCAAACCCACTTCCGATGTACGATATGATCCCGCTGATGGACGAACGCGGAAAAGTCTTAGCCATGGCTTTCTGTACCTGCGCTAACGCGATGATCGGCGACCACTTTGCTTTTATCTCGATTGCATACCCGGAGGGAACCACCGCCACGTTTATTGTTAAGATCGTAAGCGGTGCTATCGCCCTTCTCATTGCGGCGCTTGCAACGAAAAAGGGCGGTAAAACGTGAGTTATGCGTTTTACCGTCTTTTTTCGTTGCAAGCGCTTCCTAATGTGGGAAGCTCTTTGTGTATTTTTTGATGTGGAAGAATAAAATTTTAAAAGATTTTTCAATTTATATTGAAAATATTACTTATAAGTAATATAATGGCGAAAAAGGGGGGAGGTTCTGATGTGGAGTTAGAAAAAATATGCATTACAGGAATTGAAAATACATATGCTATTTCTACTTTAAAGAAAGAATTTAGGAAAGCAGTAGATGAACCATGGAAAGAAATTCCTCCGTGGCTTAGGTATCAAAGGAAATTGATTGAGGATCTAGCAGTATTAGAACAGGAGAAAGAACGGGCCATTGATTTGCCGCAGTTTGAAAAACTAAATGGGAGTGGAGATATTTATAGTATCCGGCACCCCGAATCCAGAAAAAATGTCAGAGTCCTTTACTGTATTTTTGAGGGATCGATTATCCTGCTTACGGCTTTTTTAGAGAAAAACGAAGGAGATTATCAGAGAGGAATTTCTGTAGCAAATAAAAGATTAAAATGGCTTGAAGATAATTAGTGTTAAGTATTTTACAAATGATATATATTGGAGGAAGAAATGGGAATTGCAGAGAAGATTGCAAAGGCAAAAGAGACTACCTGGCTTTCGGAAGGTTTATCGGAAGCAGAAGTAAAAACTACAGTTGAATTGGCTAAAATTTCGGCTCAAATCGAACGGCGCCGACTTGATATGCATATGTCGCAAAAAGAATTTGCAGAATATATGGGAGTATCACAGGGGATGATCTCAAAATGGGAAAGCAGAGAGTATAATTTTACAATAAAATCACTAAATGAGATATGTCAAAAATTAGATTTAAAATTCAATATATCTTTTGATTCTTTATATGCAAAAACAGATTATAAGATTGTAGAGTGGAATCAAGATTATATTGTAAGAAGTAAAAGAAAGAGTAAGTGGACGATGAATTATACGGATAAGGAGGCTATTGCATAATGGAATTCAACCTTGTCACATCAGGAATTGAGCTGGTGGGAACTACAATTAAGACACTTACGGTGGAAAACAATATTGTAGATATTGAAAAAGAAGCAAAAAGAAGTTTTGGATTAAATATTAATGAACCCCATTTTGAAAAAATAAATGACATATATTTTTCACAGATGACAATTGATTTTGAAATTGAAATAGAACAATCTGAAAAGCAAAAGTGTAAAATTCAATTGTCGTTAGAAGGGGCTTTTGTTTCGACTCAGGATGCGGAGGAAACTACATTCCGGCAGCTAGTCGCTGTAAATGGTGCTGCAGCAATTATTGGTATTGTACGAGGAAAAATCGAAACCATTACTTCAAATATTTTTAACAATGGAAAAATTGTGATTCCATTTGTAAATGTTATTGATTATTATAAAAGTTTGACTGAATAAACGTGGAGCACGCCTAAAAATATAAAATCTCTGGATATCCTGAATAGATCAATGAAAATTGAGCATGCAGACTAATTTTTGAAACTGATGGCAGTCTTAACGGGTGATAATCGATATATTGATATCGTAAAGCTCGAAGGAAAGGAGATTGTGAGCATGTGTGACGTTGCAACGAGATTAGAGAATATCGGTATACAGAAAGGTGTTGCAGAGGGCGTGCAGAAAGGTCTTGCAGAAGGTGAACTGAAACGACTGATCAAACAGACATGCAAAAAAATGCAGAAATCTCTTTCTGCTGAAGAGATTGCAGATGACCTTGCCGAGGATGATATTGCGATTATCCAGAAGATCATGGATGCAGCCAAAGAATCTGCACCGGAATATGATATAGATGCGATTTATAAGAAAGTGGTACGGTAAAATGGGCCTTGGATAAGTACCATGCTGGGTCATGTGAAATTGATATTTCATTAAGAGCTTCCTGATGGTGGGAAGCTCTTTTGGCATTTATGATTGTGTTTAGCTTAAAATCAAAGTGTCGTGTTGTATGTGAAAATATACCTTGAGGTAAGAAGGGAGGAGTTTATCAAGAGAACATTATAAGAGAGTGATCTTATAATGAGAAATCAGAAAATCAGTTGACGCTATATTGGAATATGGTATACTAAAAATAATATATGGGGATATCGGAAAATAAAACCGAAAAGAAACGCAAGGGGGAAGTCAAATGGAGAAGGTTCAGTTGACTGCAATCGATAAAAATGAAATTTATTCAGAGAAGGTATACCGTCAGCTGAAGCAGCTGATCGTCGCAAACCATATTAAACCGGGGGAAATCTTGAATGAGAGAGAACTGGCGGATTCCCTGTCTGTCAGCAGGACTCCGATCCGGGATGCTTTGAGGACGCTGGAGCAGGAGGGCTGGATCTCAAAAAAGGGAAAGTTTAAGGTCGTAAGTCTTCTGACGTGGAAGAGTGTGCAGAGCCTTATGGAGATCCGCCGCCCGCTGGAACTGATGTCCTATGATCTGGCAGTGCAGAAGATCACGGACGAGGATGTTGAGGAACTGGAACGGATCTATCGAAATATGGAAAAAACAGCGGAAAAGAAAGAAAAAGCGTCCCATTATGAGGCGATGGCAGCGGATATCGAGTTTCACTTACAGATCGCCAGAATCTCAAGAAATGACAATGTGTTCCATATTATGTCAGAGCTGGGTGACCAGTTGATCCGCACCTCTGTTCTTTCGGTGCGTTATGGAAGTTTCTCTCTGGATACCTACTGCAGCAATCACAGTAGACTTCTGGAATGTCTGAAGAACCATGAGTACCAGAAGGGAAGAGAAGAGTTGGAGCGCCATATTTCCGTGTGGGAAGGCCACCTCAAAAAGGTTCCGGAGATTCTGCAAATCAACAGCGATGAGAACCTGGTATTCTGAGGCATATCCGGGAGTATTCCGGATGGCCTTCTGTTGTCATGCAGAGATGGATCATGTTACTTGTAAAATGTGTACATATTTCCCGATATATCTTTATATGATTTGTACAAGAATGAAATATTCTGTCGAAAGCACTTGAAAAAATGAATTTTGAGTGCTATATTTTAATTATGAAATTTCGGTATACCAAATACTGAAAACCAAGGAAGCAGTTCTACACATATCGCCAGTGGCGATATTATAAAAAACAAAATTTTGGTATACCAAATACGGAATATTAAAACGCGGAGGTATTTATTATGGACATGAACGAATTATTTGCACGTGCGTTAAAGACAGACCCGGCTCAGATCGGACATTATGTTCAGGGCGGATTCATGGATGCAAGTATCAAACCGATCAGCGAAGATATCAAGATGATCGGACCGGCATTCACCGTAAGACTTCCAGGCAACGATAACGCAATGCTCTACTACGCAATGAAACGCGCTCCGAAGGGGTCCGTTGTTGTTATCGACCGTATGGGCGACAAACGTGTGGCTGCTGTTGGTGAGATGGTCGTTCAGGCTGCGAAGAGTCTTGGACTTGCAGGTATTATCGTTGATGGACCGAATACAGATACACGTCCGATCAAAGCTCTTGGCTTCCCGTTATTCTCCACAGGCCGTGCTTCCGTAACAAATACATTAAAGGGAATCGACGGCGAGTACAATGTTCCGGTATGCTGCGGCGGTGCAGTTGTTAATCCGGGTGACATCGTATACGGAGATGTAGACGGTGTTATTGTAGCTCCAGCTGACCGATTTGCGGAATTAGTTGAAAAGGCAGAAGCTGCAGACCGCAACGAAGTAGAGTGGAGAAAGAATTTTGCGGAAGGTAAATATCTGGATGCGCTGATCAACATCGACCGTCTGGTTGAGGAAGGCGTGAAAGGAAAAATTGCAGATCTGATGAAAGTTGACTAATCGAAATAAGAGATCGTAGAAAATAGCGATCTTTTCCAGATAACTCCCTTTCCGAATGTTTTGGCAATGTGGCTGATTTTCGGAAGGGGAGATTTTATATTTTAAGCCTTGGTGGAAATTTAACAAAAATAAGACACCTGTTCAAAATAATAACTGGATAAACGAATGCAATTGGGGGAAATATAGAATTTAATTGTGGTGTGTTCCGAATTGACAAAAATAATCGAACATTATAATATATTTGAGAGGGGCGTTTTAGCAGCCTGAGAAAAATACAGGCAGATATGAAACCGAATTGATAAAAACGGCAGTAAATGTGAGGAAAGCTGTCGGCTATAAGAGTTAGAAGGGGAAATATCTATGAAATTAACAGATATCAAAGAGTATCTGGATACGCTATGTGAGTCGTTCGCAGCCGTATTAAATCTGGAATTTACAATTACAAATATTGATCCGCTGGAACGTGTTGCCGGATCGAATGACTGGTTTAAGACCCATGGTTCTGCATATAGAGAAGATGAGATGCGGCCCGAGTGGAAAAATGGTTTTTCCCTTCAGATGGCAGCAACAAAAAAGCCAGTGATCGTTCGCGATGCACTGGCTTATATGGAGAAGTATTACTATGATGACAGGAAGTTCGATTTTGCGAATTATGCACTGATCGGTCATCCGATTCTTGTAGGACCAGAGGAAAAAGTTGAAGGGTGTGTGTATTTTGCATCCTTTGACAAGGAACAGAAGAAACTGATCGAGACAAAAGAGGACCAGCTGCTGTTATGTATTGAGAAGATATCCAATTTGATCGCCAGCAAGCTGGAGCAGGAAGATCTGGTGGATCAGATGAGGGTGCTTAATAACAATCTTACCTATGTGGTAGAGACCATGGAAGAAGGAGCACTTCTGATCTCATCGAACGGAGAGATCCGTCATATCAACAAGCTGGCAAAGATATATCTGCATTTGGATGAACCGAAGCTTGGCGAGATGCTCCTCCAGGACGTGAAGGAAGTCGCTGAAAATACCGTAAAGACACACCGGAACAACATCCGTGAGATCCACAGGACCGTGGATGATTTCCAGTTCCTTCTCCAGGTGAAGAGCCTGTACGTTAATGAGAGCGACGGGGATGTTCTATGTATCATAAGCCCGTTCTCCCAGATTCAGGAGCAGATCAACCAGACAGAGGGAGATACAAATGGGATCGAGAATCAGCTGGTCTTTGCGGATAAGAAGATGCGGGAGCTTGTGAGCCAGGCGACAGTGACAGCCCGTCACAACACAAATGTCCTGATCACAGGGGAGAGCGGAACAGGAAAAGAACTTTTCGCCCGCCTGATTCACGCGAAAAGCTCCAGGAAAGATGGACCGTTCGTCGCGATGAACTGTGCGGCGATTCCGGAGTCCCTGATGGAAAGTGAGCTGTTCGGATACGAGGAAGGTGCTTTTACCGGCGCGAGAAAAGGCGGAAAAATCGGTAAGATCCAACTGGCCCACAAGGGAACCTTTTTCCTGGATGAGATCGGCGAGATGCCGTTATATCTCCAGGCAAAACTTCTCCGTGTCCTGAGCGAGAGAAAGATCGACCGAATCGGAAGTAATTCTAATTCCCTGATCGACGTGGATGTGCGGATTATTGCCGCGACAAACAGAAACTTAGAGGAAATGATCGAGAGGAAGGAATTCCGGGAAGACCTGTATTACCGACTGAACGTGGTTCCGCTTCATCTGCCGCCTTTAAGGGAACGGGCGGGAGATATTCCTGTTCTTGTCCAGTATTTCCTCGGAAAATATGATAAGATCCTCGAGAAAGATATCCGCGGAGTGTCCACTCTTGTTCTCGAAAAACTGATGGAATATTGCTGGCCGGGAAATGTCAGGGAATTGGAAAATTGCGTGGAATATATGATGACGTTCGAGAAAAGTAACGTGATCTCCATGGACGTTCTTCCAGAAAAGATCAATGGTCTAAAATCTGAGAATGGCGAGGGTGAAAAGAAGACGTTAAAGGAGCTTCTCCATGAAAAAGAAGTGGATGTATTAAAGAATAAAGTAAAAAAATATGGAGGACAGCCGACGAAGAAGCAGATTAAAGAGATCTGTGATGAGCTGGATATCAGTGTGGCATCCTATTATAGAAAAATGAATGAGTTTATTAAGGAATAAAGGGAGAAGACTTATAATTTTTAAGTGAAGTTATAAGTCTTTTCCGTTTTATGATAAGCGGACGGTCTGATTTGGACCAAATATGAAAATGGAGTAAGCTTGAAAATATAACGGAGGTCTCAAAAGTGAGAAAAATATCGAAATAATGTCTAAAAAATGAGACTAAAACAGCCGCTACATACTAATTGTAAGGTGAAAAGAAAAATGGCAATTGTGAAAAATACACAAAAAAAGCACTCAAAAAGGCAGATATAACCAAAAAAATGTGCAAAACTATAAAAAGAGTGGGATTTGCTGAATTTGGCACATGGGTTGCTATATATAAGTGCAGAAGCATTGAACGAAACAAAATAAGATCCTCCGGGACCGCGGGCGGTTTGGAGAATGCTTACTACAAAGAATCAAAAGGAGAGGAAATTATGGCATTAACAAAAGAACTCATCGATCGTTTCATGAAGGTTGACCCGGCACAGCTTGGACATTTTGTAAAGAACGGATATATGAATACCAGCATCAAACCTGTATCCAAAGATTTCAAGATGATCGGACCGGCAGTTACCGTAAGAATGACAGGTGACAGTAACATCATGTTATATTACGCAGTTGAACATGCACCGAAGGGTTCCGTAATCGTTGTGGACCGCGGAGGAGAAAACATTCACGCATGCTGCGGTGACGGATGCTCCTTAAACGCGCAGTGCCAGGGAATGGCAGGAATCGTTATCGATGGACCGGCAACAGACTCCGCAGGAATCGTATCCGTAGGACTTCCGGTATTCGCTACAGGACTTTCCGTTGTGACAACTACTATTAAAGAAGATAAGACCGCAAGCTTCAATGTACCGGTCAACTGCTGCGGCGTTGTTGTAAATCCAGGTGACATTATTTTCGGAAATGCCGAGGGCGTTATCGTTATGAAACCGGAAGAGTGCGAGAAACTCTTAGAGATGGGTGAAGCTGGAAACCGCGCAGAGCAGGCTCCGGATGGAATGTTCGCAGGCTTCAGAAGCGGGAAGAAGATGTCCGATTACTTCCCAATCATCAACGACGCGTTAAAAATCGCCGGTGAAGAAGCAAATCCGTGGGAAGATGCAGAGAAAAATAAATAAGATTAACATAATCAAAGAAAACAGGAGGATTACACATGAAAAAAACATTAGCAATGGTACTGGCAGCAGGCATGGTAGCTACAATGCTCGGCGGATGCTCATCAAACGGTTCCTCTACACCGGCGACAACAGCGGCAGCAGGCGGAACAACACAGGCAGCTTCAAACACAGCAGCGAGCGGTGATGTCGTAAAATTATCTCTGGCAACAAAAGTTGCGGCAGACAGCTTCGAGGGAAAATCATTTCAGGATTTCGCAGATCTTGTAAAAGAATACACAAACGGAACCGTTGAAGTAACTGTATATCCGAGTGAGCAGTTAGGCGACTCCACAACAGTAGTCAGCAACATGCAGTTAGGTACTGTTGATATGTACTGTGAGGGCGGTATCTTCTACTTGGGATACGGCGTAGACACAGGTATCTGCTCTTACCCGTTTTTATTTGACAGCTGGGATAAATATGAAGAGATCGTAAAAGGCGATTTCGGTAAATTACAGGAACAGCAGCTTGAGTCCGCAGGATTTAAACTCATCAACACAAACCGTGACTGGAGACGTGGACCGTACTACGTTACATGCTCTACAAAGCCGATCACAAGCGTTGCTGATTTAAAGGCAATGAGACTTCGTTCCGCAGATTCTCCTGTATTCATGGAAGCAATGAAATCTCTCGGTGTAACAACAACCGTTGTCAATTACAGTGAGTGCTATATGGCTCTTCAGCAGGGGCAGGTCGACGCTGTTAACTGCCCGATTTCAAATGTAGAGTCCATGGCATTCTACGAGGTTGGACCTTATGTAACACGTATGGACTGCTATCCGGCAGAACTCTGGATGGTTATGAACCTCAATAAGTTCAACAGTCTTACAGCAGATCAGCAGGATGCACTTATCCGCGCAGCGAACGATGCAGCAACACACTCCAACGAGATCATTGAAAAAGACGTTGACGATATGATTGCAAGACTTGAAGCAAAAGGCGGCGTTACATTTGATCTTGACTTTGATGACAGCATTTTCGCAGACGCACTGAAAGATTACTACAAAGGTTTAGCCGCAAAGGGCGAATTCAACGAGATCATCGTCAAAGAACTTGGCTTAAACTAATCGACAGAAATGATTCACACAGACAGGCTTAAGGGAACTGGGTTCCTGATCCGGAGCGGTCGGGAACTTTCCCTGAGGCTTAGCAATTTGCAGGAGTAAGCGTATGAAAACATTGAAAAAAATATATGACGGCATCGTCGAAGTAGAAGGATGGATCGCCGTTGTTGCACTCGTTGCAGCGATTGTTTTAAACGCCTATGAGATCTTACAGAGAAACTTATGGGGAAATTCCTTTATCTGGATCCAGGAAATCAGTGTACTCTTAATGTTATGGTTCGCAATGCTCGGTCTCCCGAAAGTAGCGAATGACAATGCGGACATCTGCCTGGACTTATTTATCAATAAGCTTCCGCCTTCCGCACGAAAGATCGTTGATCTCTTTGTGGCGGCCATGCTCGTATTCATGAACTATATATTATTAGTAAACCTTTATAAGTTGTACTTATCACAGGGCAACAATGTGACGATCGTAGCGAGATATCCTCTTAAATTCAGAAGCTACGCTCTGTTCCTCGGAATTGGAACAACAGAGATTAAATACATTGCGAATACTGTCAAAGCAGCACTTGCGGTTTTTGGAAAGAAAGGAGGAGATGAGAAATGATTGCGATTTTCATGTTTATCATCCTGATTGTATTTGTACTCTTAGGAGCACCAATCTCCATGGCGATGGCAATCGGAGCGTTAGCCGCTATAAAATACAGCGGACTTGATCCTGTTATTATCCCAAGCCTTATTTCCGGCGGCATGAGTAACTACACACTTATGGCGATTCCATTTTTCATCTTTCTTGGAAACATCATGAATAGCGGCGGTATCACTGAGAGAATCTTTGACTGGTGTGAAGCTCTTGTTGGACATATGAAAGGAAGTCTTGCACAGGTTAACGTTGTTACATCCGTTGTCTTCGCAGCAATCTCCGGTACTGCGGTTGCCAATGCGGCTGGTCTTGGAATGCTGGGTGTAAAGGCAATGAGAAGTAAAGGATACGACGGAAAGTTTTCCACCGGTGTAACCGTAGCGGCATCTTTGTTGGGACCGATCATTCCTCCCAGCGTTGTTTTACTGGTATTCGGTTCCCTTTCCAATACTTCCCCGGGAAAACTTTTTATGGCAGGTCTTCTTCCGGGACTTATTCTTGCGGCAGCGTTAATGGCACAGATTTACTTCATGTGTGCGACCGGAAAAGTACAGTGCCCAGAACCAGAAAAATTTAGTCTTAAGAAACTTATCACTGCAACAAAGAGAAGTATCTTCGCTCTTCTTTGCCCGGTATTATTATTCCTCGGCGTTGGTACCGGTGTCGCAACAGCAACAGAGGTCGGTATCCTTGGATGCGTATATGCAATCTTTGTAAGCATCATTTACAAGACATTTTCTCTCAAGAACCTGATTGATGCGCTCAAGAAGACAATTACTTCCGCATCCTCCATCATGTTCCTCACAGGTGTTGGTTCTGTTATCGCATGGGTCATGACAAAAGAACAGGTTCCGCAAACCATCACAAACGCATTGGTTGGTTTTACTTCCAGTAAGTATGTCGTCCTCTTGATCATCCTCTTTATCCTCCTTTTCCTTGGATGCTTTATGGACGGTACTTCTATCCAGCTCGTTATGGTTCCTGTATTAATGCCGATCGCGGCAGCTTTCGGAATCGATATGATCCACCTTGGCGTTGTCGTTGCCCTTGCGGTAACGATCGGAGCTTCCACTCCGCCGGTAGGTGTGTGTCTGTTCGTACTCAGTACAGTAACGGGAGAACCTCTGGAGAACGTAATTGCAGGTACAAAGACCTTCTATCTCCCGATCTTTATAGCACTTTTATTTGTAACATTCTTCCCGCCGATCGTAACATGGCTTCCGAATTTACTGCTTGGTGCTTAATGTAATGCTAAAAATGATAAAGGTGGTATTCTTATGAAAAGTAGATTTGTAGTTGCTCAGATGGAGCAGAATGGTGACCCGGAGATCAACCTTGAGAACGCTAGAAAAGCAGTTGCAGAGGCTGTAGAATATTATCATGCAGACTTTATTGTATTCCCGGAGTGCTTTATGAGTCTTTATCCGGCGGGAACTCCGCATGAGACACAGCTTGCGAGCGCCCAGACTCTGGACGGACCGTTTGCAACGGAAATGAAGAAACTGGCAAAAGACAACCATGTATGGATCGCATTCGGAATGAATGAAAAAGTAGACAATCCGGCAGATCCGCGCAACCACAATACGACAATGATCATCGACAGCGAAGGCGAGGTAAAGGGCGTATACAGAAAGACACATCTTTACGATGCGTTTGGATATAAAGAGTCTGATACGATCTGCCCGGGCGACAAGCTGTTTGATCCGATCGATACCCCGTTCGGAAAAATCGGACTGTTTGTATGCTACGAAGTAAGATTCCCGGAGGTTGCGAGAGATCAGGTTCTCAAGGGAGCCGACATCATTCTCATGCCGACAGCATGGGCAAGCGGTCCGTTAAAATCCCATCAGTTCAAGACTCTGATCACAGCGAGAGCCATCGAGAACACCGCTTACATCGTTGCGGCAGACCAGGTTGGCGTAAACAGTATGGGCGAGAGCATCATCGTGGATCCGATGGGCGTTGCGGTTGCATCCGCAGGCGAGACACCGCAGCTTATCTGCGCGACCATCGATACAGACAGAATCAAACAGGTCCGCGCGAAACTTCCGTCTTTCAAGGACCGCAGACCGTACCTCTATCTCGTAAAATAAAATAGCTTACAATTTCTCATTATACCGTTACCTCTTGTAGGAAAGGCGCTTCTGACCGTGCAGAGGCGCCTTTTCCGCAATTAATGACCATTTTAGAAAGGAGAAACACAGTATGAACGAATTATTAAAAATGACAGCCCACCAGATAAAAGAAGGTAAATTTGATAAGGTGATTCTGGCGATCGGTTCCTGCGAGGCCCATGGACAGCATCTGGCAGAGGGCTGTGACACCATCGTCTCCTACGAACTCAGCAAACAGGTGGCGGACCGTGTGCCGGGAATGCTGGTTCTCCCGCCGATTACTGTGGGCTACAGCGGACATTATGACACATTCCCGTTTACCCTGACCTTTGATTATGAGACCATGATCCATGTGATCTATGACATCGTGGAATCTGTCCTGAGAAACGGTATCAATAAGATCTTTTTGATGAACGGACATGACGGAAATATCGCTCCAATCGAGATCGCGGCGAGAAAGATCAAGGAGAAATATCCGGACGCAAGGATCGCGTCCCTGCCGGAATGGTGGGTCATCGCCGGAAAGCTTGTCCCGGAAGGAACCTTCAAGGTCTGGAACGGACTTGGACATGCGGGAGAGGGCGAATCCTCCATCGCTTACCATTTATTCCCGCAGTGGTGTGAGCCGGATCAGGCAACCTGCGTCGTGCCAGATCATCTTCCGGAACATGTCGATATCAAGTGGGATTTCGCTGAGATCACAGATACAGCCCAGACCGGTGACGCGACCATCGCGACAGCGGAAAAAGGAAAGCTCATGAATGACTGCCTCGTAGATGCTGTCGTGAAAGATATCGAGGAGCTTGAGAAGACTGGATGGAACTATAATACGAGCCACTGCGCGACAAAGCTGAAATGATGGCGATAGTGTGAAAATAAAAGGGATATTCTATACGATCTTATCAGCGGTTCTGTTTGGGGTGAATCCGCTGCTGTCGAAGCAGATCTACGCCATGGGCGGAAATTCGGTCACGTTGACATTCTTCCGTATGATGATAACGGCAGTGACATTCTGGATCGTGAATGCAGTCTGGATGCATAAAGATTACAGCGTGAGCCGGGATGAATTCAAAAAGCTGTTTTTCTGCGCCCAGGGGTACTGCCTGACGCCGTATCTGCTTTGGAGTTCTTACAATTACCTCCCGTCCGGAATGGCGACAACGATCCACTTTGTGTATCCGGTGCTTGTCCTGATCGGAAGTATCGTATTTTATCATGAGAGACTTACCAGAAAAAAAGCAGTGAGTTGTCTTTTCTGCGTGACAGGGATCCTGTGTCTCTGCCAGGCGGATGGGACGGTCAGCTTGATGGGATTTCTGCTTGCGTTTGTCTCAGGAATCGCCTATACACTGTATATTTTGCTGTTAGATCACTGCGGACTCGTGGACATGCATCCGTATAAGTTGAGTTTCTGGCTTTCCGGAATCGGCACCGCGGAGATATTCCTGATTGCGCTGTGGACGGGAAAATTTACGTTGGGCATCGCAGCGGCAGGCTGGGGACTGACGGTCATCTTTGCCCTGTCAGCAGGTGTGATCGCCTCGACGGCATTTCAGCTTGGTACAAAGTATGTCGGCGCGCAGAACGCCTCGATGCTCTCGACTTTTGAACCGCTGACAAGCGTGATCGTGGGAGTTATTGTATACCATGAAGTTATGACCGGAAGGACGCTCACTGGGATCGCGGCAATTTTACTGTCGGTGATCGTTGTGTCGTGTCCGGAGCGGACAAAAAAATAATTGAAAAAACGGAAGCGGTCAGGACGTATGAATGATACGGTCCGGGGCTTCCGTTTTTTGATGCCAAAAACTTGAGAAAACTGCCGCTGATTTCTGCAGGGGAAAGACAGCGCCTGTTATTGCGGATGCCCTGCAGCAGATGGGATTACTGTGCTGCAGCTTCTTTCGCAAACTCCGTATTCACAAGATTCTCATAAGGAACCCGTGTGTCAAGCTCCCCGGCTTCCTCAAGGATATTCTCAAGAAGTTCAAAGCTCGCTTTCTCGAAGACAGTATTCCCTTTCCAGGTATCCTGCTCTTTGTAACGGTCCACGATGATGGCGATCTTTTCGGTGTCGGTCTCCTTAAACTGCGGCTTGATGGTCTCGGCGATCTCCTCGGCGGAGTGGGTGTTCACGTAGTCGAGGCCTTTCTGGATCGCGTTTGTGAATTTCCGGATGATCTCCGGATGCTTTTCGATATAGCTCTTCTTGGCACTGTAGGCCGTGTAGGGTACATAGCCGGAGTCTTTTCCGAGGGATGCCACCACATAGCCGTTTTCTTCCTGTTCCAGGGCAGTGGCGAAGGGCTCAAACTCGACGGTATAGTCGAAATCATTGCTCGTGAATGCTGCCGCGGTGAGTCCGAAGCTGATGCTCTGGTCGATGGTGAGATCCTTTGCGGGATCAATGCCGTTCTTCTTTAAGATATATTCGAATACCATCTGCGGCATGCCACCGGCACGGCCGCCTAAAACTTTCTTGCCGACGAGGTTTTCCCACTTGAAATCAGCTTCCGGTGTCCGCCCGACGAGAAAGTTCCCGGCTCGCTGGGTGAGCTGGGCGAAGTTCACGGCGTAGTCATCATCGCCCTGGATATAAGTATAGATACTCGCCTCAGATCCCATGAATCCGATGTCCGCGTCCCCGGATACCAGAGCTGTCATGACCTTGTCGGCTCCGGCTCCGTTTACAAGAGTCAGGTCGATCCCTTCATCTTTAAAGTATCCCAGTTCGATGGCGGCATACTGGGGCGCGTAGAAGATGGAGTGGGCAACCTCGTTTAAGGTAACGGGAGTTAAGGATGAGTTTGTGTTCTTCTTACACCCGGCAAGCAGAGCCGCCGCCGTAAACACAAGAAAAACCGGTGCCAGAATTTTTCTCATAATACAAAAAGGACCTCTCTTTGCGATCATTCTATATGTTCAGTGTATGAGAAATGCCGGAAAGGGTGCAAAAGATCATGATTCCTGCGATGCCCTGAACAGTACAAAGCAATAGGAAAAACCTATAGCAAGCCCTGAGTACATCCAATTAGACAGATTTTCCAACATATGGTACTATTACCTTGCAACCAGATAGGGTGGTTGGTAAATGAAAACAAGAAATTTTTCGGGAATGAAATGCGACGTCCCGATCCGAGATAAGAGGAGGAAAATCACTATGGCAAAGAAGACAAGAGCAGAGAGAAACTTCAAATTTGAGACATTACAGCTTCATGTAGGACAGGAGCAGCCGGATCCGGTGACAGACGCGAGAGCAGTTCCGAT
>CAKRNI010000005.1 GCA_934370915.1 uncultured Lachnospiraceae bacterium | reverse complement strand
GATGCGGTCAGGGCCATGCAGCAGGCGGGCATCCTGGCCGGGAAGAATGGAAATAAGTTTGACCCCAAGGGAACCGCTACCCGCGCCGAGGTTGCCACCGTACTGCGGCGGTTTGTGGAGATCGTCATTGACCCGCAGACCGCAAACGGCTGGCAGCAGAATGACAGCGGCCAGTGGAGCTATTACAGAAATGGGAAGCCAGTGAAGGGCTGGCTCTCCGACGACCAGAAGTGGTACTGGCTGGACAAGGCCACCGGAATGATGTTTGCCGGCGGCTGGAAGCAGATTGACGGAAAGTGGTACTACTTCTACGCAGACGGGACGATGGCGGTGAATACCATCATTGACGGATATACCATCGGCTCGGATGGTGCAAGAAAGTAACCTACAATAAAAAACGATTTGCCCGTATAACAGCGGACAAAGATAAACGCGGTCGGGTATACGAATACCCAGCCGCGTTTATTGTCAGGGCAAAGCCCTGTTCCCCATTAGGAAGAGATTCACCAAACGGAATCCTTGTTTTATATGGAATTTTTGTGGCAAAATTTCGTCAGTCCTGATTTTACGGTGACAAGCGGTGTAAAGTATGGTACTATACATATAAGTGGGGGTCTGTCTTTACAGATCCCGGAAGGAATTTGATTTTATATCCGGTTTTCAATATGCACGATTCCTGTGGGAATGCAGTAAGATTTGCGGCGGGACCGGATCAGAGAAGGAGATTTTTGCATGCGGAAACGCTTATTTGCGATAGTTCTTGCGCTGACAGCGGCAGTCGGGATTTTCGGCGGCACTGCGTCTGGCGCAGTAAGATCTGCGCAGGTCGATACGATCACGATGGACGCAGAGATGCACGATGATGAGGTGGCGGTAGACCTTGGATGGAAGACCCAGCAGGATAAGGGACGCTGGATCGATAAGATGGGAATCGGTGACGATGTGAACAGCCTGCTCCTGATCATCAACAATCTGGATACCGAAACAGACACAGTAAAAACAACAAAAGATCGTACCTCCAGCGAGAATGTTGTCCGCACGAAGAGAAAACAGCTTCCGGGGAACTCGAGACTTCTCTACCTCTCAAGAACGGATAACGGCTGGCAGGAAAATTTTTCGGTCAACTGTTATGTTTCCGGTGGACAGGAGGATGACTCTGAGGCGTATGGTGTTTACCGCTTGGAGAGCACCTTCGGAAGTGAGAATGACCCGGGCAGTCTTGTACCGTACCGGAAACTTACGGAAAACGATTACTGGATCACGGATCCGGAAGCGGACGGTTTCGGCGTGATCGCCGGAAAGAAGCCGGAGGGACTTCTGGCGGCTCAGTTTGTCAATCTGGAAGCAATGCGTGCCTTTTCTAACTTCGGAATGATATTAAAACCGGAGGAGGGCGCGGAAGGGTATCCGGCTCTGGTGGTCAACTGCCAGCAGTCCGGCGCGAAGAATAGATCCCTCTGCGGGATTCAGCTCGCCCAGTCCTATGTGAGAATGCTGATCCAGTCTATGGATTCTGGAACCAGAATTATGATTGCCGGAGAAGTGGAAGATCTGGAAGGTATGGTGAACTAAATAAGAAGAAAAAGATGCCTCATGGATACTGTAATGATATCCGGAGGCATTTTTTCGTGTAATAGGAAATTCCTCGGAATTTCCTATTATACAAAAGGCACTAACGCGCCAATGGTGCGTACTCGCGCGAAGATGTAGATTGTCGCAAGCGACCGCGTGAGACGAGAGAATATGCCAAGGCGGAGTCTGTTTTCTATGATTGGAAAATTCAAAAAGTTCCCTATGGCACAGAGACATATTTTAAAGAGACATATTAAAATAGGAAGAGAAGCAGGACAAAATCTGTCAATCCACAGATAACTGCCCTGAAAATTTCACAGAGCGGAATGGGTGAAATCCATTAAATTTCATGTATTTTGTACAGAAATCGACGCAAATAGACAAAAAAACCATGGAAATATAGACATTTTTTACCAAATGTGATAGCATTGAGTATCATGGGATACTTATAAACAGAAGTATGTGAAAAAGCTTACAGATATGTCCCCAGCATAATCAAGAGGTGAGAAAAAATGTCGAAATACGGAAAACTGATTGCGATCGGCGCAACAACGCTGTTTGCCGCCGCAGGAACATTATCAGCCGGGATCTTTATGTCGTCAGCGAGAGAATCCTCGATGGCAGCCGATGGCTATGTTCTATCATCAGCCTGGCAAAGTACGCAAAGCGAGAAAAGTGGGAGTGAAGAAACGGCCCCGGAATCGTACTATTTTTCCGGAGGAACAAAGGTAAGAGGAAAATTTCCGAACGAGCTTGTCTTTCACGATGTTGAAGGAACAAAGCGCAGCGTTGGTAAAGAAAGCTTCCTGCACTATGCGGATGGTTCTGCCAGTGCGCTGTCCGATGGAGTCCTTGTAAATCTGGATGATATCAACACAGGACTTGTAAACCATTATGGAGTAGAAAAGAATACCGTTATTGCAGCTTCAAACGGTGGATTCTCCGTTGAGAACAACGGGAATGAGATCTCCTTCAACAACTTTATCTGGAAGATCGGCGATGACCGCTTTATGCTCTACTCAAACGGCGCGTCCTTACACCTGCCCTCCGGCGAGGAGATGGCAGTTGACGGATGGATAGAGGCAGAATACCCGGAACAGGGAATTATCTGTCTTGTGGATGAGAACCATCAGTATCAGGTCGTTGCAGATGGAACTTATATTACTCTGGGCAATGGAGTCCGCTATGACTTCGGTGACCAGATTATTTCTGATGCCCAGGGAAACAGCCGTATGACATTTCAGGAGATGCTCTTAAACGCGGATGACAATATCCAGGTGCAGTCCGCGGAAGACTGGGTAGCACCGGAATTTAAGTTTGACGTTGTCGACGGACAGTCCGGTGAAGAAGGCGCAGCAGGAGAGACAGGCGCGGCCGGGGAGACAGGAGCAGCCGGAGAACAAGGTGACGAAGGAAAAGAAGGAAAGATTGGTCAGGACGGCGACGACGGTGACGACGGTAACGAAGGAAATGACGGCGACGAAGGAAGCAGCGGTGACGACGGCTCCGACGGTAGTACCGGCGCGAACGGCCAGAGCGGTGCGAATGGCTCAGGAGGTAAGAAGGGTACAGACGGAAGTCTCAACAACCCGGATACTCAGGCACAGGCATCCTTCCAGATCACAAGCTTTGTTCTGACAGCCGGAACCCTCAACGCGACCTTCACGGTAAACGATGTGGATGAGGTCTTAAATGGCCAGGAAGGAAGCGTTTATATTTACGATAAAAACGGTCAGCCGGTGGAACTTGAGGTTGCAGGTGAGATCGACAGCACAAAGATCAACTTTGCTGACGAGGAGACCTACACCGTATCATGTTCCAACTTAAGCCCGGATCAGGAATACCGTTTTGTGGTTAAATCCGGATACCTCTTAAAGAACATCGCTGGCAGCAGAGATTATATCAACCGTACCTTCTACACAGACAGCTCGGGATTAAACCTCGATAAAGTATACGCGAAGGAAGACGGATTTATCGTAAGCTTGGAGCGCATGGATTACTCTGAGGCGATAAATGCAAGAATCACGATCTATGATTCACTGGGAAAAGAAGTATTAAAGAAAGAGATCAGTGAGATCGAGTTTGCCGACAATGACAACCGGCTCACTCTCGATACGACACTGCGGACTGATTTCAACGCACCAAACAATGGACCACAGCTGTTGGAGAGCAATAAGACATACACAGTAAAGCTGGAGTCTTATGTCGGTGGTGTATGGAAGAGCAGCGGAGTTACCCAGACATGGAAGACACTAAAGAAAACTCCGGAATTTGATGGAAAGCCGGCAGGCTATGCGAACAGCCAGACATACTTTGATCTGACTGCAAAGGTCCGCGATGACGATAACGCGATTACAGGATACAAATGGGAGATCCTTGATCCTGTAAATAACGGGGCTCTCGTCGAGACGCTGACATCAACAAAGAATACGGGTGTTTCTCTTTACATTGGCCCGACAAAGGATGGAAACGGTACGATCGAGAAAGGCCATCAGTATGTTGTGCGCGTTACCATGACGTACTTTGATAACGAGAAGAACGCGGAGATTGTCAGCTCTCCGTCCGAGGGATTCATGATGTCTTCCAAGGGTGAAGTTTCCATGTACTACACATGGAATAATGATACGAAGGACCACAAAGTCGATAAGAAGACGACACTCGACGGTATCCTCACGATCGATCCGAAGGAATACGGAACGATCTTTACATCTCAGGAGTATCCGCTTTCTGTTATTATTGAGAGTGCCGGAAACTACAGATCTGAAATGAAGATTGATCTATCCACAATGGAGTCCAACAAGACGGATGGAGAAAATAAATACAATATTCCGATCCTGATGAAAGGTTTGAAGACAGAGACAAGCTACCGAATCACTGCATGGGGATATGTATGGAATAATTCTGCAAACCAGTATGAGAAAACGTACCTCGGAGACTGCGTTGTCAGCACCGAGAAACATGATTCGATCTTCGTTCAGGTAGTACCGGATGCCACAGCAAACGTTGGTGTCAAGGTATACTTCGGTGAAGCGACAGATACGACAGATACCGCTGGTCTCTCGGTGAAATCTGCGAAGGTTGTCCGCGCGGCACTCTACGCAGGCGCAAATACCACAGGAGATGTTGTGGGTCAGGTCATGGACGTATTCGTGGACAGCACTGACAACAGTGATCCGTACAGTGCAAGCTTCGTAAAGCAGTACTGGGGCGCAAATGGACGAGTGGAAGGATCGGAATTAAAGATCAATGCCCAGACATTAGGGGTTTCTTCCTCAGAGCTGACGGCATCGAATTATACAATCGCGATTTTAGGCGTATACGACTACACCTACAACTATACGTACCCGACAGATTCTGCACAAAAACTGAGCGATTATGAGAACCAGATCCCGTTTGCGAGCGGAAGTGTTACAAATTACTCGATCAAGTACGACGAAAAAGTTCCGGATTTCCCAAGCCCGCTGACTTCCGGTGTAACAGCGACACCGATCACAAACGGTGAGGCAAACAAATATTTACAGGGAACAAAGCAGCCAGATCTGTCTGACGATACGATCGTGGGATATAACCTCCATGCGAACTACAACAATAACGGTGGACTTGCAAACTCTGTTACTTATTATGTAATGACAGAAAAAGATATCCTGGGATATAGTCAGGACGATTCATCTGATAAAGGCAATGATCCGACTGAATGGCCGTACTGGGGAAAGACAAAGCCAAATGAGCAAAACCCGGATGCATCCAAGGTTCCTTATGATTCTCCAAAGCTGAAGTTTACACTTCCGGTTAGTAAGAATGATAAGTCGCTTCCATCGATCAATATTTTCTTCATGGATCCGATTCATGGAGCCACAACCACAATGCAGGATGTGAGATCCAAATGGACCGTAATGGATGAGGCGGAAATCACAGGAAACGAGACAGGCGGCGCGGCTTCGAAATTCAACAATCCTTCGAACGCAACGGTATCGATCTTTACAACAAAGGAGTCCCTTGTAACAAGAGGATGGCACTATGTATTTGCCTACAAGGCGAGACTTACCTTCCGAAATGATTCAACATATGTATTCCCGAACGATGTAACGGGAAGCTTCAGTAAGGGAACCCTCTTATCCTCCGGAGTTGTGGAAACTCCGAAGCAGTCCCCGGATGTGAAGATGTACATTGAGAATATTGAAAGCGATGGAGTTCAGTGGAACTACAAGTACGATGATGTGGATGGGGCAGCTCCGTTAAAATTCACGGATATTACCAATACCCAGACATTGAAGAGCGTATTCCAGGGCGCAACCGTAATTGCCCAGGCATCAAACATGCTGGAGCATGTCTCTAATACTGGAGAATACAAGGCAATGAAGATGCAGCTGAACAACGGAACCCAGACCTATACACTGAAGATGAATCAGAACCTCTACGATCCAAAGGATGTTTTGGAGACTGGAGACCATCCAGTCTCATCACAGCTGGCGTTGACTACGCATATGTACAAACAGACCCTGGAGCCTACAGCTGTACAGAATGACCTGAATATCAAGGTGTCTCAGGTGGCGGGAGCAAACACAGTTCGTTTTGAGTTTATACCGGGTACCAATAATGACGTTGATTTAAATCGTATCAGCAGTGTGAAGATTACCGGAACAACAGGTACCGGCGCATCGGCATCTTCATATACAACTACGGCATGGAGATTCACCGGAACGACAGCACAAAACAACAAATATATCGGCTATGACCTTTCACTTCTGAAAGGCGCAGCATCGGGTCAGACAGTTACATTTACTGTGGAGGTTAGCTATGACTCTGGATATGGCGGACAGTATTATCTGACCAATCAACCGGTTTCCAGTGGCAGCACAGATGGAAACACAGGAAGTTATCTCGTTGAAAATCTGGAAACCGGTGAGTCGACCCAGTACATGCAGTGGCGATATGCGGTCAATGCGAATGGAAGCTCTGTACTGAGTTCACCGACTTCCGTGGATACACCGTGGCTGGCGCGGTACAGCGTATCAGATGTGACAAGTGATTCGACATTATGGCCGACAGGCTCTGAGAAGGAGGACGAAGACCTTCTTATCAAATTTGAAAACCTGAGAAACGATTTCCCGGGAAATTATACAACAGATCAGAAGAATGAAGCCCTGAAAAAGATGGTTCTGCAGCTCCGCCCGGGAACGTCCGGCTACAAGGCGGTCGGAGACGGAGAGAATGTACGGCCGATTCTCAAAGTCGAGAAAAAAGTCACGTACACGAAGGATGTAAATAACAATCCGATGCAGGTTGTAATCGGAACCCTGAATCCGACCATCAGCAGTGTGGCAACCCGCACGGCGCTGACAACATCGACGATCTCTTTCCGGACGAACAGTAAGGATCTTCTGGAAGAAGGTAAGATAACCGTAAAGGTATTCAGAAAAGATAACGAAGAAGAAGTCTTTTCAGACA
Organism: uncultured Lachnospiraceae bacterium; assembly: GCA_934370915.1. Classification (GTDB taxonomy): domain Bacteria; phylum Bacillota; class Clostridia; order Lachnospirales; family Lachnospiraceae; genus Pilosibacter. Next base: position 25,616 of record CAKRNI010000005.1, on the reverse strand, counting down.
CTATTACAATCGAAAGTGATGATGCACAGAGTTATTCCGTTGGTATTACAGGACTGAGCCAGAATACGGAGTATATCATCCGTGTAATGGGAACACCAGTCGGAACAGATGCACTGACAGAGCTGATTGATAATGACAGCGCGGGACCAGCGGTCTATACGATCAAGACGATGGACGGAATGACGATTGATGGAATTAAAACATCAGATATCGTCTACAACAGCTATTCCGACAAATATGTCACGATTTCCTACGGGCTTTCCCTGCTGGATGGCTATACGATCACTTATGAGCTGAAAAAACTTGTAAATGGTCAGGAGCAGACCGTGGCATCCCATGACGCGATTATGGCAGCGATGGGATACCACTGGAATGGTACCCAGTGGCTCGATGTGAATGACCGTCTGTGGAGTTACAGCTCTCAGATGACGGAGAAAATCGATCTCTCGACGAACACTCTGATGGAGCCGGGATATATGTATCATCTGTATATCCATGCGACAGACAGCGACGGTAAATCCGTCACAGGTTCAACAGACTACTACGCGGAGATCGACTGGGAAAAACTGATTATCCCGAACTTCTATGTAGAGTCCAGACCGATCAACAACGGTAATGGTCTTGAGATTCAGGTGACACCTCAGGATCCGAACAAGGCATTCGCTGAAGGCACTTATGTCATGGTACTTTATGACAGCAACAATGCAGCGGTAGAAAACTGCACATGGGCTTTCAATGTTGTAGATGGAATCCAGAAGGTGCAGACAGGAAATCTTGAGGCAAATCATAATTATCATTTGCGCATTTACGCGAAAAAAGATCTGGCGAATGCGGGAAATGTTAAAGGTGTAACAAAGAATGATGTAGAGGGTAAGACACCTGAAGAACTGGCAGGTCTTGCAGCTTATGAGGCGGAAGAAAAGACTCTGGATACATGGCAGGGACGATTCGACAGCATCCAGGTGAGAAGAAATGCCGGAAACCAGATCGAAATCCTTGTATACAACGGATATAATCTGGACAAGATCAGAACTGTTCAGACGACGGTGAACTGGGTTGACAGCAAGGGTAACGCGCAGATCGACAGTAAGACTCTTTCTGCGGGAACGACCGGAGGCCTGTTTACACAAAAGGGAACGACATCGACGTACACGACGACAGTTCCGATCGAATTGTCGGAGGCTGATATCCAGTACGCGATTACAATCCAGTTCCTGGCTGAAGATGGATCGCAGATCTATAAAGATACGATTACGTATACTCCGTAATAAAAGGGGCGAATAGGGATGAAACGAGCATTAACAGGAAAAGCGAAGCGGTCCTTCGCGGTCTTTGCAGCGGCTGTGACAACAGCCGTTGCGGGATTCAGCGTGGGGGTCGTCAGCGCGGCCAATACTCAGGCTGAAAAATACGCGGTACCTGCCGGGGGAACCGTGTATGACAACAGCTACGCGAAAATTGAGATTGGTTCGGAAGGAAAAATATACCGGAGCTGGAATAAAGGCTATAATCTGGTGGATGATAATAAAAAGGAATATGCCCTCGGACGCCAGACGGTTGCCTACGATCCGGGATCAAAATCCCTGACGGTCTACGGCGGTGGTTACAGGTTCTATCCTGATGGAACCGTGGAACGGCTGGATTCCAGATATGAGATCACTGATCTTGCGGAGCCGGCATTCTACAAACTGACGGACAGAAAATACCTGATGACCGGAAGCGGAATTACGGATAACACCGGCAGCCTTCAGGCGGAAGGCTGGGCATATATGGTGGGAGACCGCTCAGGAAATGTACATGTAATGAATGATCTTCTGGATCTCAAAATACTTGATGCGGAGTCTTTTAAGTCCGGGGATATCACCTTTACCGTAAAGGACGAGTCACTGGATCTCGGACTGGAGCGGACTGTGGACCTTGGACAAGTCTTAGGCTCCCTAAAGGTCGTTGAGGATCCGTATAATCTTGGACAGAAATTTTACTCCTACACAATCCGTGGAGGAGACGGCGGAAACGGTGGTATCGGAGGCTCCGGCGGAAGCGGTGGAACTGGCGGTATCGGCGGTAAAGGAGGAGATGGCGGTATCGGTGGAAACGGCGGTACAGGAGGAACTGGCGGTATCGGAGGAAATGGAGGCTCCGGTGGAAGCGGTGGTACTGGTGGCTCCGGTGGAAACGGCGGAGACGGCGGAATAGGAGGCTCTGGTGGAAACGGTGGATCCGGTGGACGAGGCGGAGACGGTGGTAACCTGGATAATACTGGATCAGATCAGGCGATCTTAGGACGTCAGTCCATGCAGTTAAAACAGGTGACCAGTGATTCTTCCTATATTGATACGTCCTTCGCAATCTCTGATCCCTTCGGATATTATGGAGTCATCGAGATCCGGGTTTATGCGGCATCGAACAATTCTAACAATGACAACTATATCGCCCATACATTTGTAAGCCCGGATGACACGGACTATCGATTTACAGAGGGGCTGTTGCCGAAAACCAAATACCGGGTAGTGATCGGCTACTATCCGGAATATGATGACAGCGATGATGACGCAGGTTCCTTTAAGGTTATGGATGAGATGCGTGTCTGGACAAAGGCGGTCAACTGTGATTTCGCGATCCGCTCCGTGACGACAGAAGGTATCGAATATGCGGTGAGCATCAACGATGACTATCCGGCATATAGCGCTCAGGTCGTTTTATACGATGGAAACAATGATGTGATTGTCAGGGAGGCAGTTGATGTCGAGGAAGCTGCGAACGGAGAATACTCTAACTGGATTACGATTCAACCGGATGAGAGTATAAAGACATACCGTATGGAACTTCAGATTTTTGACGCGGACGCGAGCAGAGGAACCGTATTAAAGACGGCGACTGCGAGAAACCCGTACTACAAGAACTCTGACTCTTCAGGAAGTTCTTCTTCAGGCGGACAGACATCCGGAAACTCTGCGGTGAGTGAACGAGAAGTTTTCACGGATGTTCCGGAGAGTGAGGAACAGACAGAGATAGAGGAGACAGAAGATACAACTTCCAGCACAGACAACGAGCTCTCTCTTCAGAGTGACGAGCCTCTCCTCAAGACGATTCCGGCGGACAAGCCGGTGATCATCCGGATGCAGGAGGAGACAACTGCGGGGGAATGATAACGACTGATTATCAGGTTGAGAAGAAAAGCGCCGGGAGGGCAGAAAAACTCTCCCGGAAATAAACGGAGGAAATGAAAAATGGAAACAATTTTATCCACAACAATTTCAGCGATCGGCTGGATGTTAGGACTTGCGTTCCTTGGCGCAGGAATCGGTCTTGGAATCCTTGGTTCTAAGGCCGCAGAGGCAATCGGAAGAAACCCGGAGACGAAATCTGACGTGATTCAGGGAATCATGACAGTTGCAGTTGTGCTTACCGTACTGATTCTGCTGCTGTTCGCGTTTGTATTCCTGCTTCTCTATTTTAACCCACTCGTATATTAATCGAAAGGCAGGTGCAAGACCATGCGGTATGTCATGATATTTCTGGCGGTCCTGGTGGTTCTCCTGCTTATGATCGGATTCATGTTTCTTGTAATCAGGCAGGTATCGGATCGGGTAACGGGGCAGGTCAACGGACGCTATATGCGGGAACTTTCTGTGTTTGACCGGCTGTATGAGGAAAAGAAAAAGAAACTGGAAGAGCTGGAAGAACAGGAGAAGCTTTACGGAGTGAACCTTATGAAAAAAGAGGGAGCGGCAGAGAACCAGCCTGCAAAAGCGGCTGTGGAAATCCCGGCGGCATCCGGTTTAGAGCTCCCGCCGTCCTCTGAAAAGCAGTCCGATTTCGGTGAAGCCTACCGGAAGATCCGCGGTGAGTTCGCGGTCGACCGGAGTGCAGAGGTGTCCGGGATCCTCTCTATGGATCCGGGGCCGATGGCCTGGGCCGGAAAAGCGGCAGGACGGATCCTCGTTGATCTTTCTTCTGATACAGCCTGCAGCCTCTCTACCTTAGATCCGGCAGAGCAGGAACAGATCCTCAGAGAATGTCTGGATAAAGACGAGACAAAGATTCTGGAACAGTATCTGGATGAAAAAGGCGTGATGGATGCCTGTGGATTCCGGGAATTTGCGGCGGTGTTCAAAGATCTCTACGGCGATGTTACGAAGATCTATACGGGAGACCGTTTAGCAGCCGGAAAGGATCATCAGATCGAGACGATCTATGATGAGGGGATCTGTGAGGGAATCCGTGTTGTCCGCGGAAACCAGATGTTCGATTACAGTATATAAGGAGAAGCAAAAATGGAAAGTTACAGCAAGAGTCTGGTGGATAGAAAAATTGAAGAGATCAAAGCCGGACGGAACAGTTATGAAATTGGTCTGGTGACGGCTGTAAAAGAATACATTCTGACGGTCCGTGGACTGGAAAACGCGATCTTCATGGAAAAGGTCATGATCGGAAATGGCGCAGAGGGCTATGTAAATGCCATCCGGAGATCCGAGATCTGCGTTACCGTTGTAAAGAGCAATGGACCGATCTTTATCGGTGATCAGGTGCGTGGGACAGGTGAGACTTACACGGCGGCGTTCTCCGTGGGATCCTTCTCAAGAATCGTAGACATGTTCGGACGTGACCGTATGACAGACGAGGTTCTGGAAAATGCGGAGCCGATCAATATTGAAAACGACCCGATCTCTATCATGGACCGCGGCAAGGTATGCCGTCCGCTGGAGACAGGAATTGCCGGAATCGATCTGATCTACCCGATCGGTAAAGGCCAGCGCCAGCTGATCATCGGAGACAAGAAGACAGGTAAGACACAGATCGCTCTGGATGCTATCGCGAACCAGAAGGGAAAAGATATGGTCTGCATCTATGTGGCGATCGGAAAGACGAAGAAACAGGTAAAACGTGTGTATCAGGAGCTTCTCGCAAAGGGCTGCATGAGCTACACGATTATTATGGCAGCGTTCAACGACGATACACCGCCGGTTCTCTACCTGACTCCGTATGTGGCGGCAACAGCAGCGGAGAAATTTATGATGGACGGAAATGATGTCCTTCTCGTATTTGATGATTTAAAGCGCCATGCAGATGTCCACAGAGAGATCAGCCTTCTCTTAGGCCATGTGCCGGGACGAGAGGCATATCCGCCGGATATCTTCTATACACACTCAAGACTTTTAGAGCGCGGCTGCCAGCATTTAAACGGCGGTTCCATCACAATCCTTCCGATCGTGGAGACAAAGGGCGGAGATATCACGGGTTATATCTCTACGAACATTATCTCCATCACGGACGGTCAGATCGTTCTCTCCAAAAAGAATTTCGATAAAGGACAGAAACCGGCGATCAACTACGGACTTTCCGTATCCCGTCTTGGCGGCGCGGTACAGGAGGAGGCCGTAAAGAAGCTGGGAACAAAGGTCAGAAGAGAGCTTTTGAGCTATCTGGAGACAAAAGAAGTATACGAGCTTGCAAACATGGATGAGATGAGCCCGCTTATGAGAGCAAAATTAAAGAGGGGCGCGAAGATCCTCGAGGGACTCATTCAGTACAAATACAGCCCACAGTCACCGCAGACATGTATTTCCAGATTTTCCGCGATTTTACAGGAAGGAGCGGCAGAGGGAAATGAGCATTCGTAATGTAGTAAAAGTTATGAACTTCCACTCGCTGATCCGTGTCGACAAGGCAAAACGTCAGGCGGACAAATACCTGATGATGGAAGACCAGCTCTACGCGATGATGGAAGCGATCGTCAACAACCGGAACCTGATCCTGGATAAAAAAATCTTCAAGGTGAATGAGAACGCTCCGAAGATCAACATCTATATCGGCAGCGACTTCGGCTTCTGCAGCAATTACAATTCCCAGGTAAACGACCAGCTGCACAGGGATCCTGCCGGGGATGTAAAGATCCTGATCGGAAAGAAATTACGTTCCGCCGGAGTCGAGAATGTCTGGGATCAGATCCCTTACGCCCGCCTGGAAGCGGAAGCCGGAAGGATCCAGAAATTCCTTGAAAAACAGATCCGCACGAAGAAATGTTCCGGGATCAACCTGATCTATAACCATTACGAGAATACGACGAACATTTATTTCAGAAAGCTCCAGATTTTCCCGATCACGAGAGACGAGTCCTCAAAGAAGACACATACAGAGGATTTCGCGATCGAGGGCGATATCAACCGCATCATGATCCGGCTGATGGAGACCTATGTATATTATGAGCTGATGCTTGCGGTCGTAAACAGCCGTGCGGCGGAAAATATTCTCCGTCAGAATGCCACAACCGAATCCTTAAAGAAGATCGACGAGCTTGAGGAGGAAAAGGTGATGGAGGAGCGCCGGGAGAAGAGAGACGTCGAATTCCAGAAAGTTGTAGATACATTTATTAAAAACAAGATGTACTAAAGGGGCGAGGTAGAAAAATGTTAGCAGGAAAAATTATTTCAATTTCAGATTTGCTGGTAGAAGTTCTGCTCTCCGGTGTACAGGTCAAAAAGAGAGACATGATGTACGCAGTTAAGGGAGAGAAGACCTACCGCTTTGAGGTGGAAGACATCGAGGGAAACGTAGCCAGCCTTGTTCCCTTTTCCAATGTAGCCGGTCTTTCCAGAGGAACGGAAGTGTTTAAGGCGGAAGCAGGCCTTGAGATGGAGTACTCCGACCAGATCCTCGGAAGAGTGTTCAGCCCGTACGGAGATCCGATCGATAAAAAGCCGATCGAGAGCGAGGGAAAACGCACAGTATATCCGAAACCGCTTCCCCTTGGAACCATCGATGTAAACGGTTCCATGCTCTGGACCGGAATCAAGGCGCTCGATTTCTTTGCGCCGATGCAGAAAGGCTTTAAGATGGGTCTTCTGGGCGGTGCCGGTGTCGGAAAGACGGTCGTTATCAAAGAGCTGATCCACAACGTATATCAGGGACTCGGTTCCAACTCCGTATTTACCGGCGTCGGTGAGCGTTCCCGTGAGGGCCGTGAGCTCTACGATGAGATGGAGGAATCCGGACTTCTCGATAAGATCGCCATGGTATTCGGCCAGATGGGAGAAAATTCGGCGTCCAGATCCCATGCGATCTACGGCGGACTGACGCTCGCCGAGTACTTAAGAGATGAGAAGAATCAGGATGTGCTCTTATTCATCGATAATATCTACCGTGCCGTACAGGCCTACTCCGAGATCAGTGCCATGGAAAACCGTATGCCGATCGAGAACGGATACCCGGCGACTCTGGATTCCGATGTCAGCGAGATCGAGGAGCGGATCAACTCCACAGGAGACGGTTCCATCACCTCCTTCCAGGCGATCTATATCCCGGCAGATGATATCACGGACGCGGCGGTCCAGACGATTATGGGACACCTCGACGGACAGGTCGTTTTAAGCCGTAAGGTTGCTGAGAAGGGACTTTACCCGGCCGTTGACGTATTCCAGACAACCAGTACCTTAATGGAAGTGGAACGCGTCGGAAAACGCCACTATGACCTTCATGAGAAAGTAATTGCCTATTTACAGAGATATCAGGAACTGGAGGAGATCATCGCCGTTCTCGGTATCGAGGAGCTTTCCCAGGAAGATAAGGCGATCTTCTACCGCTCCAGAAAGCTGAGAAACTACTTTACACAGCCGATGTTCGTTGCTCAGGATTTCACCGGAATTCCTGGCGTTTATGTTGAGATCGGTGACGTGCTTGACGATGTGGAAGCGATCTTAAACGGTTCCTATGATGACCGCGATGAGGATGAGTTCTTCATGATCGGCAGCATGAAGCAGAGACAGTAGAGAGGGAGGCATAAAGTTGGAGGGAATGATCACAGCCAGGATCCTCGGCTTTAAAGAAGGTCTCCGGGTCCTGGAAAACGTTGATATGATAAGGATCGTGAGCAGCAATTACAACCTTCTGATCCTGAAAGACTATATGCCGGTGATCGGCGAGATCAGGGGAAGCGTGGAACTCGTAAGCGGTGACACAACGGCTTCCTTTGAGAATATCACCGGATACTATATGCACAGCCATAACGAATTTGAACTTCTGATCACGGGAGAATAAGAGTATGTTAGATGAAATGATCGCGGGCATCGTCCTGTTTAAAAACTTTATACTGCTGACGCTTGCGGTGGGAGTCATCGGATCCCTGCTTGCCGTTATCGTAACAAGAAAGTTTACCTGGAACGGAAGAGCGCGCGGCGTCTACGGATTTCTCTTAAACCGGAGTGATAGAGAGGCGGCCTGTATCGGGATCTCGTTTCTGGGATTCACCTTCGTCCTCTCATCGGTACTCTTCGGAGTGGAAATGAAGCTTCCGCATCTGGTATTTCTGATCCTTCTTGCGGCGGCAAAGCTGGTGACAGGAGGCGGCGGAAGAGTGTTTGTGAGAGACCTTATGAACAGCATTCTTCTCTTCGCGTCCCTGCTTACCGGAAATGTGCTGAAGGGATATCTGAAAGAGACGAGATTTGACATGTATGTCGTCATTATCCTTGTGGTACTCGGAATCTTTCTGGTCTTTTACAGCGCGTACTTTTTACTGAAAGATATGGAGGAGCAGTCATGAAAGGCAGAACAAAATTAGAACGAAAAGGCAGAGGATTCCGGGAACGGCTTCTGAGTCTGGGAATCATGGCTGCGGTCCTCGTGATCGCCGCGCTGGTCCTGCTTTTTAAGAGAAATATGGATTCAGTGGTGCTGCCGGAGGGCGCATACAATTATTTTGGAGATGTAAAGGTCGAGTATACCGGAAAATGCAGGATCCAGTATACCGATAAAGAAGTGACGATCCGGGATGAGAAGGGAAAGTCAACACTGAATTCGAAGCCGCTGTACCAGCCGGACGGAATGGCGCTTCTGCCCTTTGACTATGCCTGGTATCCAGACGCGGATAATCAGGTCTTCCGGCTGGCCCACTTCAGCACGATGGCGATCGAAAATAACTCGGTGGTGCTGCAGGATGGAAGTCTGAAGGCGGATAGTGCGAACGGTTATCTTTACGACGGCGTTGATACATATGTATTTCTTGAAAATACGGAACTCCGCTGGGATGGCGGCAGTGCGGAAATCCCGGCGCTTTCCTATGCAGTGGCGAGATATGGAAATACGCTCCAGTATTTTGATTACAGCACAGGAACAAGTACGGTCATTCAGACTGGGGAATCGGAACTCGCGGCGGCCTTTGCCAACGGCGATGTGCTGGATATGGGAACCGACACGATGAAAAAGGCAAACGGAACCTGGTATCTTCTTGTGGCGAAACCGGGAATGTTAAAGAGAATGGAAAATAAATAGGAAGCAAAGGGGGAACTGGATTATGAAAAAAATTATCGCGATGGCAGCCATGCTGTCTGCGGTGGTGGTATTTGCTTATACATACCGCCTTCAGACTCTGGCCTGGCTTCAGCTTCCGGCTTTTGCGGTGACCGACAAAAATATCTCGGAAACACTGAAGAGCGATGAGGATCCGGGGGAGGACAAGGATATCCTCTCTATGCGTTCCTGCACAGAAGATGAGACATTGTATCGCCGGGCGAACCGGTATTATATTGGGGATAAGAAGGATTCTGTCGATATCACTTATCCATTATTCGCTCAGGAAGGAACCGCCCTCTATTATCTGAATGGCGATTTTAACCTGATCACAAGCGATTTTGAATCTTACGAGTCCTACGACGGTCTGCTTTTGAGCAATGGTACGGCCTACGAGACCGATGGTCAGGTTGCGGAGGAGGAAGAGTATATTCTTTCCAGCGCCGGAAAAGGTCTTTACATCAACGCCCAGCCGATGAAACTGAGTTCTGCGGGCAATGAGACGAATATCCGATTGAACAGCATTATGTATCTGGGCGATTCCGGAATTCATTACTATAGTTTCGAGGATGGGCATCTCGTCTACGGACAGACGAGAGTGAGTTATGGAGAAACTGTGTCCATCGGTTCTGTTTCTATGACCTATGACGCGTTTTTAAAACAACTCGGTCTTTTGGCTGAGTATGGTTCCGGAGAAAGAGGAGTACAGGAGACAGAAAGCCCGACAGAGGAAAACGATTTAAACCATTCCAGACAGAACCAGAGACCGGCAGGTGGTTCTGGAAACCCGGCTGATGGTGAGACTGTGTCCGCTGAGCAGCTGGCGGGAGAGCAGGAGACTCCGACGATCGCAGACTCCGCGTATAACCAGGCGGAGGATGAGACCGGTGAGGTGACTGATACAGACGGAAACGCAGATGGAAGCGGCGAGACATTTGACAATTCCGACAGTGGCGATTTAGGTGGCGCAGGCGGCTCAGATGTCTCCGATTCTGGAAGCAGTGGCGGATCTTCAGGCGGCGGTTCTTCGTCCGGAAGCAGCAGCGGAAATTCAGGTGGAAGCGGCTCCGGTTCGGGCTCCGGTTCTGGCACAAGCTCAGGTTCTGGTTCCGGAACAGGTGATGGAACAATCAGCGGAGGTGGAAACAGCGCTGATAATGGCGGTGGAGATCACAATGCGGATGGAGATACAGGGACAGACACCGGAAGCGGTAATGCTACCGCAGGTGATCCGGATATCCGCCCGGAAGAATACAAAGAGCCGACAGCTGTTCTTTCCGACATTACAATGGGTGTTTACGGAATGACAGCGAAGCTCGATATTACGGATGAACAGAGCCGTCTCGTGAGAGCCGTGTTCCGTTTCAGCCTTGATGGAACCCAGAAGAGCCGTAAAAATATGAAAAAGAGCGGCAATCTGGAAGTGACGAATTTGGAACCGGGAAAAACCTACCAGCTTACCGGGGAGATTGTCTTTAGAAACAACAATGGAATCAAAGAGACGAAGCCGTTTATGGAAGCTATCGAGGTGACAACACTGCCGATGAGCACACTTCGTCCGATGCGATTCACCTTTGCAGAGCGCGATACATATTTCTCGAATAAGGTCGGCGTGGACAAGATCCTTGCCGAGGATGTCCCCACATCTGACGGCAGAATCTCAGCGATTTCCTACATCGGTCGAATTGAAGTTTCCATCGATGGGGAAGATTACAACATCGGAGGAAGCGCGGTCCGGAACATCAAGAGAGGAATTGCGGCAAACTGGCTTTCCAAGGAAGGTTTCGATTCCAATAAAACATACCACTATACAGTGTCGGTTCTTGACCGTTTTAGAAACAAATTTGAGCTGACTTCTGACAGTGTGACAGAGGGAACGACCCACACCTGTAAAGTAGCGCCGACAGCATCGATCCGTGAGACTGCAAACACGGTAGGTGCCCAGTCCATTACCGTTCAGGTGTCAAATCCGGATCATGCGGATATGGAGAACTGCTATCTCTATATTGTAAATACAGAGGGAGATGATGTTCCGGCATTTGATGAGACCGGTGACGGAATCAACACAAAGTACCGCAGGGCAGTATCTACAGACGGAACGACCAACGAGTTTACGATTACAAATCTTCCGTCCGGAACTTCCTTTTATGTCATTGTGCGGGCAGATTACGAACTGAACGATAAGAATACAAAAAACTGGTGCAGGAATACAAGAATTGGACGTCTTTCCATGTTTACAGCACAGATCAGCCTTCTCGGAAACGCGCACGTAAATCTTGATTCATCCGATATCACGGATTCCTCGTTTACCATTGGCATGCAGGTTGACACAACGAAGACGATGGAAGGGCTTCTGACGCTGATGGACCGCTTCCCGGTTCAGATTACGTCGGACAGCAAGACCTGGGAAAATGAAACGATTTTATCCCGGTCCGAGCTGGAAAAGGTCTCTGTAGAGGCGGGAAGTACAAGTATTGTGATCCAGAACCATGATACGCTTGATGCCACCGTGCCGAAGGTCGTAATATCCGGAACAGCGCCGGAAGATGTGACAGACGCATGGAGTCTCTTTATAAGCGGATGGAGAGCGGAGTTCCAGTTTCAGGAAGGAAAGGGACAGGATAATCCCTTTGACTCCATGACAAATTATACGGTGTCTGTTGGAGCTGTCGCTTCTCAGGGCGGAAGCGAGTACAAGGTTCAGGCACCGACGAATACACTTCAGATCCGGACGCTGAAACAGACGGCGGGATTCCGCCATGACGGCGTATTCACGCTTTCTGATTTCGTGGAGCTCTATCACTTTTACTTTGATGATCCGGACGGAGCCATCGATAAGGGAGCGGTGACCGTAAAGCTCTACTCGGTATCCGAGGCGAGCCTGGTGGAGACAAGAACCATTAAGGTCAATACGGAATATGAGAGTCTCCGGTTCAACAACCTGAAGATGGACCACGAGTACCGCATCGAGTTTACGGCACAGAACTACAACGTATATTATGAAAACGGAAAGAACGAGCAGAATTATACATTCCCGGATAAGGTCTTCTTTAAGACCGGTGAGGGAATTACGGGCTCTCTGGATATGAAGTCCATCGATGAATCCGGTTCCGGCTGGAAAGCATCCGTTACCGTACAGCTCACCGATAGAAAACAGGAGCTGAAAAACGGCACCTACACGCTTCTCTTAAAGGGAGCGGACGGTATGGACGTTGACAGCACAAAGCTTGATGAGATTAAGCGGATCCCCTACGCTTATCCGTACGAAACAGCGGGTGAAGAGGGCGTTACCCTGGAGGAGATCTTCAACTGTAATGGATTCTCCACCTACGAGGTGGACCTTCTGATCAGTGTCCGCGGATATGAGGATATCGTTCTCGCACGTGTAAACTTCACGACAGAGACCGGTATGGATACGATCTCAAACTGGCAGGAACTCCGGGATAAGCTGATGGCAAATCCGAATGGAAAGTTTGTGGTTGTAGCGGATATTGAGAGAACGGGCTATGAACCTAAGGATGCTAAGGGTAATTCCTACAATAAAATATTCTCGGGAACTCTTGATTTCCAGGGACATACACTTTCGTTCCCTGAGGAAACCAGCTATGGACCGGTGTTTAATAGTTTGACGAGTACCGGTGTAATCGAAAATATTGTGTTTGACTATCGCAGGGATCCATCGTCACCATTTACCCAGTCGGCAGGACTTGTAAACCGAAACTACGGAACGATCCGGAATATTGTGATGAAGATCAATATGGGAAGATCACAGCCGAACTGGTATACCGGTCTTATGACGTTCGTCAACGAGAAGTCCGGTGTGATCGAGAATTTCTCGGTAAAGATTGAAAAAGAGCTTCATGCAAGATCCAGCTTCGGAATCGTAACGGCAACGAACAACGGAACGATCCGCAAGGGAGCGGTATACGGCAAGAATGTAGTTCTCGAAAGCCTTGTGTATGGCGGAGATATCCATACGGCTTCAGGAGTTTATGGCGCGATTGCGTACAGTAATTCGGCTACAGGAGTGATCGAGGATGTATTTGTCCTCAATAACGCGGTTGTCGAATATAATGTAAACTACAAGGGGGATTATAACTACACGATGGATTATACCGGCGGAATTGTGGGCAGCGCGGATGGAACTGTCCGGAACAGTTTCTTTGTCGGCGATATCTTCTATTTTTCCTACGATGCGAACGGAAAACAGAGCGCTTATCAGGTCTATAACAGAGGCGGTGCTACTATAGGATATAAGGAGAAATCAATTAACACCAGCAATCTGTACCATATCTCCCAGTATACGGACGCAACCTACCCAAAGGATGCCGGACAGAGTACTGTTGTCCAGAGACTCTGGGATACAATATGGTATGAGAATGTGTTTCTGTCCCCGGATTCCTTTGAAATTGATGGACAGGTTGCAAGCGGATATTATCCGAAGGTACAGATGTCCGAGTCTATGTCCATGCAGCAGGAGAATGTGGCACTTCCGGCAGCCCCGGGTGCGAACATTCCTGAGTATGTAAGCAGCAAGGTCGTATCGCAGCCAAATAATAAGGAGGCAGAGGTTCTTCTCTACTTTAGAAGCAACAATCTTCAGAAAATAAACAGGATCGAATTCAGCGGACTCACAACGGAAATCCTCAGTCAGGGACTTGAAAACGGCATGTACGTTGTCCGGGCGAAGGTCAGCGATCCTCAGACATTCTCGTCGAAATATCTCTACTCCAGACTTACCTATGAGATCAATGAGACGACTCATGACACGACATCGGTGGATTGCGGTAATGATGGAAAGTATCTGGAGATAAACTTCTACCACGAGATCGCAAGTTATGATGACTGGAAATCCATCGACGCAAATCCGGGAGACAACTACCTTCTCGTGAAGGATCTTGACTTTGACGGAATGTCCATCGGTGTGCTTCAGATCAGCCCGTCCACCGCTACGTTTACTGGAAAACTCGACGGTGGTGGACACACGATCCGGAATATCAGTGGTGTCGGTTCCTTTTTGATCCAGACGGTAACGGGCGGAGAGATCAAGAACCTCAATTTCGAGAATATTGAATTCCTTACCCATGGCGTAACAGACAATCTGGTGAAGTCTTCAGAGGCTGGAATTTTCGGAAGAGTGACGAATAACAGTGTTTTAAAAAATATTCGCATATCGGATGTAAAGCTGTCTGATATGCCGGCCCATGTTGGCGGTCTTGTATCCTATCTGGAATACAGTACGATGGAGGACTGCCGGGCGGAGCATGTGACGATCACGACGGCGGCCAACGGGAACAACGCCGTGGCGGTTGGAGGACTCCTGGGATATGGAAAAGGAATCAAGATCTATAATTCCTATGCTTCCAACATCAATATTAAAGCTCAGGAGGGAGCCCGTGCTGACGGAATTGGAGGTCTTGTGGGTTGTGTCGAAACAAATGGAACGCTTTCCAATGTGTACACCCATGGAACAATCACCACAGCTTTTGGAGGTACCGGAGGTATTGAGGGTGCCGGAAGTGCGGATGTCAGTCAGGGAATGTCCTATGTGAATATCACCAGCACTGCCGGTGATGCGGGCGGAATCCTTGGAATTGCCAATTCCTCAATCTCTCTGGACAATCTACTCTCCATCGGAAATATTTCCGGCAGCGGATCCAATATCGGCCGTATTTACGGAAATACAAACGGAAGTACGGTCAGCTGCGCTGTGACGAACGGAGCTGCCTACAGCGGTCAGCTTGTGGGTGTGGCTGTGTCGGATAAGGAACTGACTGCTACATATCTCTCTATGGAGGGAGAACTGGCGCAGCAGGGACTCTATCGTAACCGTGGACGTCTCGGAAACAGCTTTGACATTGAGGGAACCAGCGGATACCACGTGGAAGACAGTTATATGCCGCAGCTGAAAAATGTTGATGGAGAGATCCTGCCGGAGCAGACGGCGATCGAGCTTCCGGATGAAAATCTGAAAGTGACATCCGCCGAGATCTCAGAATACAGCGGCGCTTATACGGTGGAGGTTATCGCGGAAAACGGAGGAAATGGCTTCCTGTTAGACCGGATTGTATGCGACGGAATGGATTTCAGCCAGATAACAGACAATTCGATTCCGGAACGTTTGACCCTGATTTACCGCGGAGTGCTGCTCAAAAAATATCAGTCCGTATATCCGGCAGTTGCCGTATTCAAAAAAGGCGATATTGAGAGGCGTCTTGATATCCAGATTCAGGCGAAGAGCGGTACCGTCATTGCGCGAACGATCCATAACGCGGAGGAGTGGACCGAGGCTATGAATGAGGCGGGCCAGAACTTCGAAAACTTCCGGATCGCCGGAGATATTGTTCTTTCAGATCACGTGGCAAACAAGAATATTCCGATGGGACTGAAGATCAATTCCCTGATCGGAGAAACGAAGCTGGGTGGTGGAAAGTATACGATCACCTTTGGTGGTAAACAGTATGACACCGCCAGTGCCGCTGAGTCTATGTTTACAGTGATTGCGGGAGAGATGAGCAATCTGAAATTCACGGATATTACAATCAACAACGGTACAAGGAGCGGTACAAACTTTGGACTGATTGCCACAAATCAGGGCAAGATTGAAAACTGTGAGTTTGAAAATATTAAATTAGTGGGCTATCAGGCAACTAATGTTGGTATGATCGGAACAAATACCGGAAACGTCAAGAATGTACAGCTGAAGGACATTGATGTATCGGTATCTGCAACGTCAATCTACGTCGGCGGACTGA
This sequence comes from uncultured Lachnospiraceae bacterium, assembly GCA_934370915.1. Taxonomy (GTDB): domain Bacteria; phylum Bacillota; class Clostridia; order Lachnospirales; family Lachnospiraceae; genus Pilosibacter. The sequence continues at coordinate 9,573 of CAKRNI010000005.1, read as the reverse complement.
TCGGATATAACACAGGAAATGTAAGTCAGATTACTGCGGAGGGAAATCCCGTGAATAATACTCTGCCTGCGAAGGAACCGGCAGAAAGCAGCTTTACATATCGCGTATCAGCTCCGAACTCGAACAATGTCGGAGGAATTATCGGTGCGTCTAAGACAGCCCTCACAGATCTTTCTATTAAGGGTGCGTATGTCAATGGCTATGACTATGTGGGCGGTATTACCGGTCGTTTGGCACAGTGTGTTACATCTGAGAATCTTACAGTCGGTGAAGAAGAATATCCGGTGTACATTGCCGGCCGTAATTACATTGGCGGCGTCGGTTCCCAGTACAGTGAGAGTGTTACGGTTTCCGCATCTTTAAAAAATGTCACAGTACAGTATGCTTACGTTAGTGGCTCGGAGAGGACTGCTGGTGTTCTTGGTGCAACCACCTGGTATAATACAGCGTCACAGTGTGTCGTTGATCATTGTTATGTTAATGGAGCCAAAGAGAATACCGGAGGAATCGTTTCGAGTTCGGTAAGTGTGCAAAACTCTATTGTAAGAGATTCCGTCATCAGTGGTACATCCAATGTTGGAGGAATCACAGGATCGCGAAATAATTCCACGGTCAGATGCGCGGTCGAAAATACAACAGTCGAGGGCAGCGGAGACAATATCGGCGGAATTATCGGTGGATCCACAGACTATCAGATGAGTGTATACAGTGATGCAGTCACGGGCTGTGTGATCAGAGGTACCGGATCGTCTTCCAGCGGTGTCGGAGGCATTGTGGGAAAAACAGACGGTACATCTACTGATGATTCCAGATTTACTGTCAGCAATACGAAGGTCACCGGAGCGACCGGTGTCGGCGGAATTGTCGGAATTACTTATGGAGGAAAGTATTCCTGGATCAACTGTGACGCGGAAGTTGAGGCAACCGGATCAGGCGCAGGTTCTTTTGCAGGAATTTTGTACGATTACTATTATGATGCGAAAGGAGGAAACTCGAATCCGCACGCATATGTAAAGGAAGCAGTTCTCGGCGGAACCGTAAAGGCTGTGGAACAGGCAGGCTCCTTTGTGGGACGACTGACGAACGGGAATCCGCGAAAGGACTCCAGCGGCGAGATCATTGATCAGGGTCATGATTATCTTTCCAGTGAGCAATATAACAAAATTATCCTGACAGCAGACGTAAATGGAAATAATGACAACAGCAGTACGGTGTGGGGATATTTCCATCTGGATAACTCTGAGTTCACGGATATGTCATCATGGAAACCAAGTAAATCTATAGGGGAAATTCAAACCGTAGGAAGCACAGCCCCAAGCTCTGTTGTGTGGGGTGGCATCAAGATAAACGATATTCCTCTCTGGAATAATATTACCGAGTGGACAGGCACAGGAAAGGCATATGCAAAACTGGAGCTTCCGGTTAATAAAACTGATGCGACAGTAAAAGACGATCCGAAAGCAATTGCTCCATACCAGTATTTTGTAACAGATGCGGAAGTATTTGAGCGGGCGGCGTTATACCAGACGGTTCTTGGATTTAATAAGAATCGCTGGGTTTATATGCATATTCAGCCTGACAAGAAAGCAAATCGTGCGGCGAGATTCCCGTATGTAACTACCAGTGAGGAGATGTATCCGAATCCGAAGAATACGACGGGCGGTAACACAATGTTATCCAACTATCAGGATGGAACGATGGGTTACTGGGGGCTTGCGATCCCGACCGGCGCAACGACATCCACACTGTCGCTCCGCGACATTACGGATGAACAGTACCTCTGGGTATCCGCATCCGGTCCGGCGTCCATCACGTTAGAGCTTTCTTCTGATGTGGTTGGGGCTGCGATGTCTGTGGCGGACGGTTCCGGTGAGGTTCTCCGTGTGGACAACACCACCGAGAGAGTCTACACGATGCCGTACAATTACAGCACACCGCTGGTTGTGACCTTATCGGCACCGGAGATCGGATTCACACAGACCTATGATATTCTGGCACAGGATCTTGCGTCCTCTGTCATGGCATGGAAGGGAGACCAGTATTACCTGACAAACTCCGGTATCCGGAGCGCGTCCGGCAAGTCCATCGCGGGAAGCTTCTTAAATCTCAGAAATGGACAGGCCCTTGACTTAAACGGTGATATCTGGAATGTGGAGTCCGGAAGTGTCGTATCGCACTGCGATTTCACGGATATTCAGTGGGAGGAGCCAAAGGCGGTATGTGAGTTCACCTACGATGGAGAGAAGCTTTCTGTTTACCATCAGTTCATTCACTATGACGGGGAGGATCTTGACCGTCTCGCCTATGTGAAGAACGGAACCCTCTTTGGTCTTGAGCCGGATCCGGATATGGTATACGGCGCGGTACTTGCCGATACCTATCAGGACAGCCAGTACCTGACCGTTCTCGGAACAGACGGACTGCTTCATGACCTGAATGAATCCATTCACCTTCCGGAAGGTTTCACGAACCGTGGTATTGTGGAACTTGCCGACAATATGCACGATGACAGCCATATTGCCATCGGGCGTTATGAGGATGGAAAGGTATTTGCATTCAACTATCTGACAGGAACGGAGCTTACTCTTGAGGAAGCAGATTCCTGGGAGAACGGAACGGATCTTTCCCTTGCGGATTACGCGGGGCAGTATCTGGAAAGCTATCTCGGAAGCTGGTTTGGAATGAACAATTCCGGCTATGCGGCATCTGCAAACCTCATGACGAACCTGAGCACGGGACGTCTCGGAAGCCTTGATGATATCCTTTCCTATACAGGAACGGCATCAGAGGGCGGAGAGGCAGCTGGAACTTCCGGAAAAGCAGGAGGAAACGGAAGCGCGGCAGATTCTGATTCCGATGACCCGGATAAGAAGAACAGCAGTTCCGATCATAATGAGAAAGACGATTCCACGCAGACCGGTGACAGGGAGAAATCCAGGAACAGCATCGTGGATGCGGTAAAGAGTCTGTTCTCAAAGACAGCAGATGACGAGAAGAACGGTGTGAGCACATCGAAGGACGAGACATCTGAGTCTAAGAAAGAAAAGACAAACGGCACGGACGAGTCAAAAGACGAGAAAGATTCCGTGACGAAGAAGAATTCCTCCGGTGAGAACGATGCGGATGCATCGAAGGATCTGAAGGAGAAGACAGTGCAGGATGGATCAGGCACATCGAAGAATGAAAACGCTGCAAATGATCAGACGGAGAACCGCGATCTTACGGAGAAGGATGCGGCTGCATCTCTGGGTGATCTCACAGAGAAACAGGAAACTGCGGACAAGTCCCATGCGGAGAAGAACGGTTCTGAGAAAGACAGCGCAGCGGATTCTGAGAGCGTGGCTTCCGGAGAGAAGGTTTATGGAGAGAAAGCTTCTGATGACTTGATTTCGGATCAGCTGACTTCGGATCAGGATACGACAGACGAGAGTTCCGGAACTTCCGGTTCTGCGGAGTCAAAGGAGACGGAGGCAGTTGCAAACGCAGCGGAAGCTGAGACTACAGCCGGATCCGAGACTGCGGCGGTGTCTGAAACAGCCGGAAGTGATCTGAAATCCAGTGCGGTCACAGAAAAGAAGCTGATCACAGTTTACAACCCGGCAGACGGATCTTACCGGATCTACACCGCAAAGGACTATCTGAGCCAGACCGGAGACAGTCTCACGAGTGTGGACAGCAAGGTGAAGGAGATGGCTTCCCAGGGTCTGATCGCGGATCAGACGCAGCTTAAGAGCAAGGATTTCATGGAGGACAAGAAATATGGAATCATGATCTTCGGCGCGTTCTCCGCAATGGGAATTCTCTTATCCCTTGGTCTTCTGCTTAAAAAGAGGGAAGGGAGGAAATAAACATTCATGAAACATTTGAAATTTCTGAAAATTTTCTTCCTGACGCTTCTCATGTGCCTGACCTTCGCGTCAGGCGCCTGGGCGGCAGAAGGAGATCCTGTAAAGATCGACCGGGTAAAGCTGAAGCTGGAATCCCAACTGACAAAGACCGGTGAGGTCAAGGTCACAAATATGGGAAAAGGCTACACGGTGACAGGATGCGAGGTCATAAACGGAGTAGATATCGATAACTGGAATTCTTCCTACTGTGCCCGTGTCCAGATCGGACTGGTTGCAGACAGCGGATATGAATTTCGTAAGAAGGGAAGTTCCTATTTTGATCTCAAAGGTTCTGATGTTTACCGCTATGTATCGAGAGAGTATGAAGGAACTTCGGAAGTATGGCTTTACGTGGATATGATCCCAATGAACAAACGGATCGGAGTTCCGCTTGATCCTGCATGGTCGGGAAGCGGCACAGCAAAGTGGGCATCTGCTTATAAGGCATCCAGCTACAGCGTGACGTTATACGAGAATGGAAAGAAAAAAACAAACGAGACCTTAAAGGGCTGCACCAAAGACTTTTCTTCTGAGATGAAGGAAGGAAAGTTATATACGTTTATGGTAACAGCGGTCAACAGCGACGGAAAAAAGAGCAAGACCGTCGAGGGACCGGGAATGGTCTATACCGGAACGCGGTTTGTCTCCGAGGATGGAAAAAGTGATTCCGGACAGACATTCTCCGGCGCATGGATCCAGGAGGATGGAACCGGGAAGTGGCGTTACGTCACGAGTGCCCGGGGATTGTCCTATTGTAAGGATCAGTGGAAGGAGATCGGCGGAATCTGGTACCGGTTCGATGAGAACAGCTATATGGTGACCGGCTGGTATCAGGATCCATATGGAACCTGGTATTATATGGACGGATCAGGAGCGATGGTGACCGGAGAGCGTACCATTGACGGAACTGTGTACCGCTTCGGAAACGGATCCGACGGGACAGCAGGAGCATGGATCTCATAGGCATGTCTGGCTCACTGCTGCCGCGGCAGCTTTGAAGGTCCCGTACAAGTGCAGACCCTGGTTCAACGTCTGCGTAAATTGAGAAGGAGGCTGCAGGGACATGGTGACAGAGAACACGTCCGGGCAGCCTCCTTTTTGCCGGCAGGTATTTTGGAACAGACGAATCAGAGATGACAGTGACGAAGGGATCCGGTGTATCGGTATTACGGCGGATTCTGAAGCCTGCCGGCAAGCCGGCGGATCATCTCTGCTTTTTGACGATCTGCAGGGGAAAGACTTTCTGTCAGGACCTCGAACAGGAGTTCCTGCTCGTTCCCGGAAAAGAAGATGGAGTTTTCACGCATCTTCTGGTTCAGGGAGAGAAAGGCCTGCATCTTCCGGTTATCCGGCGTTTTCATAAGTTCATCCGCAAAGGAGGCTAAGAGGGCGATCTTTGCGGGATCCATGTTGTGAAGCCGCGGGTCGGATCGCCAGTTTTTGCTCTGGCTGTTCCGGGTGTTTCCGTTATATTCCGTCATGGGGTACCTCCCGGCGCAAAGCTCTGGATCACCATCTGCAGGGTCTCGAATTGTGCCTGCACATCCGGGGGCAGGATCGCGAGAAGCTGGTCCGTCGTGATCCCGGCGCTGCTCCGGCCTTTTCGGCTGTTTAGAAAACGGGTCATCATGTCGATGGCGTCCTGTTCCTGTTTATTTGCGTAGGGGCGGACGGCAGCGAGCATGGCCTCAGGGGATGGATGATCCGTATCCAGATCACAGACACTCAGCATCCCGTCATCGTTCTCCCGGAAAAATTCCATTGTGCGCATCAGCTCATCGGCTTTGATAAACATGGACAGAGCCCGCTGTCTGCTGATATCCAGATAGGGGAGCGCCGCCTTCATCATCTGAAGATGGTGATCGCCGGTGGCATAATCCAGATCGGTTAGCTTCAATTCTTTTTCACTCATATTTTGGACCTCCTGTATGTGACAATATATGAGGAGAAAGGTTTTCTCATGCGGGAAATCTTCACGAAAGCTGGTCCGGGGGAATAAAATGACAGTAAGACGGCAGAAAAATTTAAGTGGGGTTTTATGGGACGACTTGTGATAGATGGAAACAGTGTTTACGAGATCGATGAGGAGTGCGAGCGGAAGAAGGAGGAACAGAAACGGCAGGCGGAGGGTGGAAACACCAATGGCACAAAATAAGGGGCGGAAAGACCGCCCCCTGAAATGGTCCGCAGCTTGCTTAGCAGCCGAAACCGCAGCCGTTGCCGCATCCATTTCCCCATCCGCCGCAGCAGCAGAGAAGGAGAATGATCCAGATACAGCTGTTGTCGAAGCTGTTGCCGCAGCCACTGCCGCAGCCGTTATGTCCGCATCCGCCACAGCAGCATAAGAGCAGGATGATCCAGATCATATTGTTGTTGCAGCCACACCCACCGCCGCAGCCCGGTGCCGGGGAGTCACACCCACATCCACAGTTTGTAGCAGCTAAATCACTCATGTTATTTCCTCCGGAAATCTTCTTTACACTTTCAGTATATGCGGGACGGCATGTCAGAATTTCGCAGGAAATCATGAAATAAGAGAAATGAATTTTGTGACATCAGGAAAAACAGATCGTCACACTGAAAAAACAGGAGGCAGGTATGAAAAAATCAGAGCGCAGAATCAGACGGGCGGTTCTTATCACAGGAACGGTCCTCTGCATGGGGCTGTCCGCATTTCCGGCAGCCGCAGCCGGACGGATCCAGAAGATCTCCCTCTATCTTGAGGGGCAGCAGGCAAAGCCGGGACAGTTTCTGGATGATACACTCCCGGAGATCACCACATCCGGGGAGAAGTATACGATCCATAAATATGATTATGTGAACGACCGGGTCAAATGGGACAGAAGGGATACGCCGGAGCTCATGGTGGAGCTCTACTACAGTTCCGGTTACCGTCTGTCGAAAGAGACGGTAGATAAGATCCGGATCCGCGGGCTTGACTGCACTTACGAGAAATGTGAGTGGATCAAAAAGGATGAGCTGGAAGAGGACGATGTCCGGGGAGTCCGCATCTACCTGACCTTTGACGCACTCAGCACACCGGGTGAGAGCGCGAAGGAGAGAATGGATGCCATTGAGGCGAAAGCTCTGGAAGCGGAGAAGAAGTCGAAGAAAAAGGCGAAAAAAATCCGCAGCACGGAGATCGCTTACGGATGGTATAAGGACGCAAACGGCTGGTGGTATATGGAGGAGGACGGAAACTGGCATTCCAACGAGTGGAAAAACACAAACGGGACCTGGAGCTATTTAGATGCCGATGGATATGCGAAGACCGGGTGGTTTACAGTCGACGGTATCTGGTACTATGCGGGTGCCGATGGAACACTTTTCGTAAACACGGTTACTCCGGACGGGTATCATGTGAATGGTGATGGGGCATGGGTATCATGAGATGAACAAGAAGCCGAAAGACGGGGACTATATTGTTTTTAAACTGCTTTTATGATATTATAAAAATGTAAGTTGGTCTTATTGTGGAGTGGCTTTAAGGAACTTCTCCTATCGATAATCATTCAAGTCAAACTTCTGTGCTATTACTCACCACCTGAAAGGGGTGGGAGTCTTCTCAATTGAAATAAAACAGAGAGGGGGGAAATGGATGGATTTCGAGTTGAAACATAAAGAAGATTTACAAAGATTGAGAGGTTTTCGGCTATTAGATGATGATTTCATGACAAAAGTGTTTGAAGATTTTCCCTGCGCAGAATTATTGTTACAGATTATTTTGAACAGAAGCGATATTCATGTTCTTAAAGCACACAGCCAATATGGAATTAAAAATTTACAGGGGAGGTCTGTGCGACTTGATATTTTGGCAGTAGATGAAAATAATCGTATATATAATGTTGAAGTTCAGAGAAGTGACAAAGGTGCGGGTGTGAAAAGAGCAAGATATAACAGCGCATTGATTGATGCGAATGTTACAGAACCAGGTGATGAATACGAAGCACTAAATGAAATCTACGTGATTTTTATCACAGAGAATGATGTTATGAAAAGAGGGCTTCCAATCTATCATGTAGATCGCATGGTAAAAGAAACGGGAGAATTTTTTGGAGATGAAGCCCATATCATATATGTAAACTCTCAGATCAAAGATGAAACAAAATTGGGTCGATTAATGCATGATTTTGGGTGTACCAATGCTGATGATATGTACAATGAACTTTTGGCAAATCGGGTCAGATATTTCAAAGAAGATAAGGAAGGAGTGGCGATCATGTGCAGAGAAATGGAGAAAATGCGAAATGAAGCGGTTCAGGACAGCCAAGTCGAGAATATCCGTAATGTAATGGAGTCATTCCATGTTTCTGTTTACAAAGCTATGGAATCTCTAAAAATCCCGTCAGATATGTATGATTTCTATATAAAGAAAATAAATGATCAGTTTTAAATCTGGAGACAGCAAAGTCCATTATGTTTAGCGGCAGAGATCTGCAAATATCGAGAAAAACATGAATCATATATGGAAAATATTCAGATTTATAAAAATAAACCACTGGGATGATGCTCCTGGTGGTTTTTACAATATAAGTTTAGGACGATATTAAGATTATAATATAGTAGTTTGACGCAAGCTTGCTTGCAGGAAAATTTTTGACCTCAACATCATATGACATGCTTATAAGGAGATACGACAAATGAAAAAATTATATTATGATTCCGCCTACACCCGCACATTCGAGGCAAAGGTTCTTTCCTGTACGGATGGAAAAAAGGGATATGAGGTAGTTCTTGATCAGACAGCGTTTTTTCCGGAGGGAGGCGGACAGCCGTACGATACGGGTGTACTCGGTGGCGTTAATGTGACGGCGGTCCATGAGGTAAAGGGCGAGATCATCCACTATACGGACGCACCGTTACCTGTCGGTGAGACCGTGACTGGCGAGATCGACTGGGAAAGAAGATTTCGGAATATGCAGGGACATTCCGGCGAGCATCTTGTCTCCGGACTGATCCATGCGAAGTATGGATACGATAACGTCGGTTTTCATATGGGATCGGAGGAGATCACCATCGACCTGAATGGATTGTTAGAGTGGGAGGATCTTCTGGAGATCGAGAAAAAGGCAAACAGGATCATCTGGGAGAACCGTGAGGTCTATGCGGGATTTCCGTCCGCAGAGGAACTGGAAAAGATCGATTACCGGAGCAAAAAGGAACTTTCCGGAGAGATCCGCATCGTCAGTATTCCGGGCGGGGATACCTGCGCATGCTGCGGAACGCATGTAAAGACAACTGGTGAGATCGGTCTGGTGAAATTTTTATCAATGATCCATTACAAGGGTGGTGTGAGGATCTCACTGCTCTGCGGTGAAAAGGCAGTCATGGATTATGAGAAGAAGCGGGACGAGCTCCAGAAAATTTCTGTTCTGTTATCTGCCAAGGCTGGAAAGACTGCAGATGCCGTAGATAAAATGAAAAATGAGCTGATGATGACACAGGCAAAATTATCTGAAATGTCAAGAAAACTCATGAAGATCGAGGCGGATCAGTTAGAGGATGGAAATGAAAGAATCTGCTGGCTGAGAGATGGTTACGATATGACGGAGCTCCGCCACTTTGTGAACTTTGCATTGGAAGAGAAGAGGGGGAAAATTGTCCTCGCCCTGTCAGAAAGTGTGAATGGGGGATTCTCTTATGTTCTGGGGAGCCAGAGCGAGGACATGCGCGCTCTCTCGAAGGA
>CAKRNI010000004.1 GCA_934370915.1 uncultured Lachnospiraceae bacterium | reverse complement strand
CGTTTCCGCGCTGTCATCACTGCCCTGAAGATTCACAGCAGCACCATCATAAAGCTCCTTGGACCAGCTTGTGATGACCTCGTCATCGTAGGAAAGTCCGGAAACGATCTGGATCTTGTCGGAATCGATGAGCCCGTCTTCCACCGGAGTCTTTTTCGCTGTGGATGTCGCGGCATCATATGTATAGACGTAAGCGTCTCCGTTGCTGTAGTTGACACAGTCTGCCGGAACAACCATGACGTTGTCCGCCTTCTCCGCTGTCACATAAACCTTTACCATCGTTCCGCTGGCAAGTCCGTCCGCATCGCCTAAGGTTGCTTTCACCTTGAAAAGTCCTGTGGACGCGTCCACCATGCTGCCGATCTCGGAGATCGCGCCGCTGTAATCCGTTCCGTTCTTCTCCACCGTCACAGGATCACCGATATTTAATCCCTTCATGACACGCTCCGACACGTTGAAAGTCAGTGTCTTTCCGCCTGCACCGGATACGACGCCTGCAACAGAACCGCCCGCAGACATATCATGCACCTGCACACCGAACTGCTCTAAGACACCGGCGATCGGCGCGGTAACAACCGTGTTCTCGCTCTGGGTATCATAATTTAATTTTGCGGAATCATACTGGAGCTTCGCCATGGACAGACCGCTTACCGCCTGCTCGTAGGCCTGGGCGGAAATATCCCCGCTCTCGTAGAGCGCCTTCATTCTGTTTACAGATGTCTGGGCATCATTTAAGGATACCTGGGTCGTATTTAACGTGATCCTTGCCGCGTCTAACTGCTTGTTGTCGATGCGGAACAGCTTCTGTCCCTTCTGTACGGTATCGCCCTGATTTACATAAACCTCCAGTACTTCTCCGCTTCCCTTCGGGATAATGTATACCTGATCTGCCGGTTCCACAGTACCGGTCAGTCCCGTGGAAAGTTCAATATTTCCTGTCTCCGGTGTCTGGACGACGACGGTCGGGTTCGGAACGGCCTCGATCGGCTCTTCTTTTTTCGTAAATCTTGTGAACATCAGGGCTCCAAATGCGCCGACGCATACAAGCCCGATTACGATCTTACCTGCTTTTTTCATGGTTCCTCCTCATTTTCTGCAACCTGTTGCTTTTTTGATCTCTCCTGCGGATCCTTTTTGTCTTCTGGTCCGCATGTTCTGTTTCGCGGGCAGCTTTTCTTTTCTATTCCTTACTGCTGCTCCTCTTCCCTGCTGTCTGATCTATATGCACATATGCCGTAGTGGAGCATATGGATATGGCGTTTGTAATACTCAGAAGCTTCCTCTCTCGCCTCCCCGTCACGGAAAAAGCGCTTGATCGACATGATAAATACTACCATATGCATTTCGATCAGCTCATTTAAAGCCTCTCTGCTGATCGGCTCTTTGTCCTGATCGATATTTTCATACAGAAGCTTCATAAACCTCTGATTTTCCCGGCATACCTGCGGGTCAGACTCCGGACCGCCCCTGAAAATATCCATGAATTTCGTACTCTTGGTCAGATTCTGGAAAATATCGATCAGCCCGGCCCGCTCCATAAGATCCATTCCGCGGTCGAACACATTCTCAAGCATATCCCACAGATCACCTCCGTTTTCCCGGAGCCGCTCGATGTAGTTCTTAAAATGCTGTTCCGCCTGTGCATAGATCAGCCACTTCAACAGATCCTGCTTATCTTCAAAATATGTATAAAAGCTTCCTCTTGATATATCCGCATCGTGGACGATCCGGTTGATCGACGCCTCCTCCAGAGGCACTCTTATAAACTCCTTTACCGCTGCGATCCGAATTGCTTCAATTTTTTCTTTCGGAAGCCGCAGAAACCGCTCGGTCGGCATAGTTCCATCTCCCTTCTGTCAAACTCAAGTAAATATTTCTGACACTTTGCATCTTTTGTAAAAGTGACAACCTGTCAACATTATAGTGACACCCTGTCATTCTGTCAATATCTGTTTTTTCACTTTATAATGATTTTAGATTTTCGTAAGGTTTGTTCATATTCTGCAAAGCGCAACCCTCAATTGTATCCAATAAAATACCAATTCATAGTAACTTTGTAGGAATTGCTCTTGCATATTTTTTTCAACACGGTTATAATATCACTGCATCACCTATCAAATAACTATGTTTTATAGTGACTGTTCAGCATTTTCAAGTCGAAAACCTGTGATTGACCACGAGCAGTGCCAACAAGCGGGCAGACCTGCTGAATCGTTACATTCAGTCTTAATTACATGGAGGAATCCGATATGTCAGAACCATTATTAAATGTAAAAAATCTCTCCGTGGATGTGGAAGAAAAATCCATCCTGCACGGAATCAGCTTAACGATCAACAAGGGCGAGACCCACGTTCTCATGGGACCGAACGGCGCCGGAAAATCCACCCTCGGATGTACCTTAATGGGAAACCCGAACTACCACGTCACGGACGGTGAGATCTTCTTTGGCGGTGAGAATATCACAAAAGAGGCAGCCGACAAGCGTGCCCGCCTCGGCATGTTCCTCTCCTTCCAGAACCCGCTGGAGGTTCCGGGGATCTCCCTCTCCAACTTCATCCGCAGCGCCCTCTCCGCGAGGACCGGAAAGAACATCCGTATCTGGGATTTCAATAAAGACCTCAAGAAAGCCATGGAGGTTCTCGACATGGATCCGTCCTACGGCTTCCGTGATCTGAACGTCGGCTTCTCCGGCGGTGAAAAAAAGAAAGCGGAGATTCTGCAGCTTCTCCTCTTAAATCCGTCTCTGGCGATCCTCGATGAGACAGACTCCGGTCTTGATGTCGACGCGGTCCGCACCGTTTCCAAGGGAATCGAAGAATACCAGAAGAGCAAGGACGGCGCGCTCCTCATCATCACCCACAGCACAAGGATCCTGGAGTCTCTCCATGTGGACAAGACCCATGTTCTCGTAGACGGCCGCCTGGTTGCCGAGGGCGATGGTTCTCTCGTCGATGAGATCAATGAAAACGGCTTCGAGCAGTTTATCGCTTCCGCAAACGAGAAGGGAGAGAACAATTAATGAAGGAAAAGACATATGTTGAGGACGTTGACCGCAACATGTACGACTTCCGCAATGACGAGAAGGACGCTTACCGTATTAAAAGCGGTCTCACCGAGGACATTGTGGAAAAGATCTCCGAAGAGAAGCATGATCCGCAGTGGATGCATGATTTCCGGTTGAACTCCTTAAAAATATATCATGAAATGAAGGTTCCGGACTGGGGTCCGTCCATCGAAGGTTTAAACATGGACAACATCGCCACCTATGTCCGCGCAAATACAAAGATGAAGGGTGACTGGTCCGAGGTTCCGGAAGAGATCAAGGATACCTTCGAAAAGCTCGGGATCCCGCAGGCGGAGCGCACCTCCCTCGCAGGCGTAGGTGCCCAGTACGACTCCGAGCTCGTCTACCACAACGTCCGCAAGGAGGTTGAGGAACAGGGCGTTATCTACACCGATATGGAGAGTGCCCTGACCGGTGAATATGCCGATATGGTAAAGGACCACTTTATGAAGCTCGTGACACCCCATGACCACAAGTTCGCAGCCCTGCACGGCGCTGTCTGGTCCGGCGGTTCCTTCGTCTATGTTCCGAAGGGAGTTTCCGTCGAGATCCCGCTGCAGTCCTACTTCCGTTTAAACGCCGCAGGTGCCGGACAGTTTGAGCACACCCTGATCATCGTCGATGAGGGCGCGTCCTTACACTTCATCGAGGGATGTTCCGCACCGAAGTACAACGTGGCAAACCTCCACGCAGGCTGTGTCGAGCTTTTCATCGGAAAAAACGCAAAGCTCCGCTACTCTACGATCGAGAACTGGTCGAAGAACATGTACAACTTAAACACAAAACGGGCTAAGGTCGAGGAAGGCGGAGTCATCGAGTGGGTATCCGGTTCCTTCGGTTCCCATGTTTCTTACCTCTACCCGATGAGCGTGTTGAACGGTGAGGGCGCAAGATCCGAATTCACCGGGATCACATTCGCCGGTAAGGGACAGAACCTCGATACCGGATGTAAGGTGGTCCACAACGCACCGAAGACTTCTTCCTATGTAAATACAAGATCGATCTCCAAGGACGGCGGAATCAGCACCTTCCGAAGCTCCGTTGTCGTATCCGCGAAGGCAAAGGGCAGCAAATCCGCTGTCTCCTGTCAGTCCCTGATGCTCGACGATATCTCCCGTTCCGACACGATCCCGGCGATGGATATCCGCACAAAGGATGCCGATGTCGGACATGAGGCAAAGATCGGCCGCATCAGCGATGACGCCGTCTTCTATCTGATGTCCCGCGGAATCTCCGAGGAGGACGCGAGGGCCCTGATCGTCAGCGGCTTCGCCGACAATGTCTCGAAGGAGCTTCCGCTTGAATACGCGGTGGAGATGAACAATCTGATCCATCTGGAAATGAAAGGAAGTATTGGATGATGGAGAACATGAAGATCAACCAGCTCCCTTCCAGGACATGGAACTGGCTGAAAATGAATGAGACTGCGGTCTCCGGGATTTCTGTTTCCGGAGCGCATGAAGGAAACCTTGAGATCCCGGACGGGATCACAAAGACTGTCTGCCCTGCCGGTCTTCCGGACCGTTTTAAGGATGTCGCGGGCGGCATGGGATCCGATATGGACATGCTGGTAAAGGAAAGTGCCGCGGGTGCGGTACTGCTCTCTGCCGACAGCGATGTCTCCGGGGAACCGGCGCGGATCAGATTTTCCTACGGTGCTTCTGAGCATAGCCTGAACACCTTTGGAATTCTGGCAAAAGAAGGAAGCAATATGACCGTTATCATGGATATGGCGGCTGAACGAAACGACGATCCTGTAAGGAACGGCACCACAGACGGTGAAACTCCTGCTGCCGTCTCCCAGATTGAACGCACCGGACTTTCCGCCGTGCAGACGAAATTAATTCTGGAAAAAGATGCGAAGGTGACTCTCGTCCAGATCATCCGCAACAAAAACGCGAAAACCGTTTTAAATGATATCGGGGCGAAGGTTGCTGACGGCGCGAAGCTCTCTGTAATCCACTTATTCCTTGGCGGTGACAGGGTCTACAATGGCTGTAAGGCTGATCTTTTCGGTAAAAAGAGTGCCTTTACCGCGGATATCGCTTACACAGTGGGCGATAACGGGATTCTCGATATGAACTATGTGGCCCTCCATGAGGGAAAGAAATCCGTCAGTGAGATCAGGACCGACGGCGTGCTCCATGAGAACGCAAGGAAGCTGTTCCGCGGAACCATCGACTTTAAGAAGGGCGCTGCGGGGGCTGTCGGAAACGAGAAAGAGGACGTTCTTCTTCTCGACGACGATGTGGTCAACCAGACGATCCCGCTGATCCTCTGCGCCGAGGAGGATGTGGAAGGAAACCATGGTGCCACCATCGGAAAGCTGGATGAGGACCTTGTGTTCTATCTGGAAAGCCGCGGCATGACACTGGCTGAGATCTACAAGATGATGGCGAAGGCGCGGATCGACGCGGTCCTCCGCTTCGTACCTGATGAAAAGACGAAGGCAGACGTTGCCTCCTACTTAGAAAGCGAGGGTTCCAATGGATGTGAATAAGATCCGGGAAGATTTCCCGCTGTTAAAGAATCGTGACATTATCTACCTGGACAATGCGGCAACTTCCCAGAAGCCCGCATGTGTCCTGGACGCTGAAAAGCGGTTTTATGAGAAATATAATGCAAACCCGTTCCGTGGTCTCTACGAGTTAAGTGAAGAGGCGACGGAATGTTATGAGGACGCGCGAAAGACGGTCGCTGACTTTCTTCACGCATCATGTCCTGAGGAGATCGTGTTTACGAGAAACGCCACAGAGAGTTTAAACCTTGCAGCTTACACGCTCTCCGAGTACCTGTTAAAGCCGGGCGATGAGATCATTGTCAGCATCATGGAGCATCACAGCAACATTCTCCCGTGGCAGCAGGCTGCGAAGCGTTACGGTGCGACGGTAAAATATCTTGAGTGCGACATGGACGGAACGATCCCGGCTGAGCGCCTGGAGAACATGATTACAGACCATACGAAGATCGCCGCGATCACACAGATCTCCAATGTGCTCGGATGCAGGAATGATTTAAAGACATTCGCAGAGATTTGTCACCGCCACGGTGTGATCCTGGTCGGCGATGGCGCCCAGAGTGTTCCGCATATCGCTGTTGACGTTCAGGATCTGGGCGTGGATTTTCTTTCTTTCTCCGGTCACAAGATGCTGGCTCCAATGGGAATCGGCGCTCTTTACGGAAAGAAAGAGCTTCTGGAACAGCTTCCGCCCTTCCTCACCGGCGGCGAGATGATCGAATCTGTCACAAGAGAGGGCGCTGTCTGGGCAGAGGTTCCGCATAAATTCGAGGCCGGGACCGTCAATGCCGCAGGCGCTTATGCTCTGGCAGAAGCGATCCGGTATATGAATCATATCGGCTTTGATGAGATTGAGGCACAGGAAAACCGGCTCACGAGACTCGCCTACGAGGGCATGCGGAACATTCCGGGAATCCGCATTCTCGGAAGCTCCGATCCTGACAATCACCACGGGATCCTGTCCTTCGCTGTCGACGGCGTTCACCCGCATGACGTGGCTGAGATCTTAAACGCAGACAATATCGGTGTCCGTGCCGGCCACCACTGTGCACAGCCGCTGTTACAGTACCTTGGAACCGCCTCCACAACGCGTGTCAGCCTCGCATTCTACAATACAGAGGATGAGATCCGTGCGTTCCTTGAGAGTCTTGGCGGATTAAGGAGAAAAATGGGATATGAGTAATACATTTTATAATGAAATTTTAATTGAACACAATCTTCATCCGACTCACAAGCATGAGCTGCCGGACGCAAACCTCGTTTTAGAGGGAGTAAACCCGAGCTGCGGCGATGATATCTGGCTGAAATTAAAGGTCGAGAACGATGAGATCGTCGACGGAGCTTTCGTCGGAGACGGCTGCGCCATCTCTCAGGCCTCCGCGGATATGATGTTAGATTTGATCATTGGAAAGAAAAAGGATGAAGCGCTGCGCCTCGCAAACCTGTTTCTTGAGATGATCAAAGGAACTGCGAAGGGCGATACACTGGAACCGTTAGAGGAAGCTTCCATTTTACAGGATGTATCCCATATGCCGGCGCGTGTAAAATGCGCCGTGTTAGGCTGGCATACGATGGAGGAGATGTTTAAGAAGGCGGCTGAAGGGAAGATTATACCGGGAATGTCGGTGACGACGGAAAATAAATAAAGACTTGAATTCAATTTTCAAATATGCTACACTATAAATACAAAGGGGAAAGTCAGATACATGTGGCCTACCCTTCATAGTTTAGTTTGTTACATTGTAACAGCCGTCACTATTTGCGGTAGTGGCGGCTATTTTCTTTTCCCGAAGATTGTGTAACACAATCCAACGAGAGCAACAATGAAGATACCTATCTGGACTAAATCCGAATATGTAACGTACATTGGCATTTCTACGTTCCACTCCGGTCGTTGCTGGACGAGTGCCACCGGCACTCAGCAACCTCCCTTCTTATGTCTGGAGGGTTAAGCCCCTCCGAAACCGGAGGGCAGGCCGCCTTTCATGTATTCTGCTTTCCCATATCATTATTATATATCACGAACATTTGTTCGTCAATTGTTTTCTTTTTATAACATGCACCACTGCCTCGATCGGCCGCCTTAACGACGTAACGATCATGATCCCAGCAGCAAGCGCAACCGCAAGTCCAATGGCCTTCTGGGCCTTCAGGATGAACTCCGGCGCATCATGGCGAAGCGCCGCATCCATCGCGTAATACAGGGATCCTCCCGGAATCAGCGGGATGACCGTCGGCATCAGGATCGTCGTCGCCGGTGTCTTCAAAACTCTCGCCCAGATCTCCGAGTAGATCGTGATCAGGATCGCAACCACGAAAAATCCCAGATATTCATTATCCACAAAATGCAGAAACACCAGATACACGGCCCAGAAGACAGCGCCGCCGATGGACGGGATCCAGAGTCTCTGTCCCCGGATGTTGTAAATAATGGAAAAGCCAAGAGATCCGAAAAATGCCGCGATAACGGACATCACATTCTGACTCATAACATACCTCCCAAAAGCATTTTTGAAAAGATAAATCCGACCGCCACACAGACTGCCGTGATCATCGCCTCTGAGAAGTGTAAAAGTCCGCTGATCATGTCCCCGCTGATAAAGTCACGGAAGGAGTTTGTCATGAGAACTCCGGGGATCAGCAGCATGATATTTCCGATCATGATCATCTCCACATGCTGTCCGGGTCCCACACGGCACATCAGGATACACGCCATTCCGGAGATCAGGGAACACAGAATATTAGAGAAGATCGCCTTCATATGGACCTTCGCAAACGCATACAGCGTCACGCGGATCAATGCCCCCACAAACAGGGACGCAATCCCGTCCCATAAATTTCCGCCAAAAAAGATTGCAAATGCCCCAGCCGTCATCGCATAGACCGCACACTGTATCGCCGGGGAATACGCCGGTCCCTTCAGGATCTTTTCATATTCCTGATCGATCACATCAAATGACGGACGCGTTGCGCAGATCCTCCGTGAAAGATCGTTCAACCGGTCCAGCTTCCACATATCTGTTCCATAGCTTAAGATCCGCCGCGTCTGGGTGATCCACTCCCGGTCCTGTGTCTCGAGCGTCACGATAATACAGGACGCGATCGAAAAGATATGGCTCTGCAAAATCCCATATGCGTCACAGATCCTCCGGATCGTGTCCTCCACACGGCTGATCTCCGCCCCGCTCACTAAAAGCTGCTCCCCGATATTGATCGCGCAGGTCAGCACCTCTTCACCGGTCATCGCACACTCCGTCTGCACCGGTCCACTTGTTTTCTGATTTATTTGCACTTTTTCCACCTTTTCCATTTCCCCGGGAAAAATGTTCCCGGGAACTCTTATTTCCCCTGACTACTCTTCATTATACGGGGCGGGGATTTCTTTTACAAGTACCTTTGCGGCAGATTTGAGGTGGGACTTGTCTGTATGGGACTTGTGAAGTGTTTGTTGGTTAGCTTTGTATAATCAAAAATCTTGTTTTCGTGTAATATTATAGTAGTTAAAAATCTTGTTTTCGTGTAAAATATATGGTATAGAAAATCTTGTTTTCGTGTAATATTATAGTAGTTAAAAATCTTGTTTTCGTGTTTATGGAGGTGTTGCCCATATGAAAAGGAAACTTTATTGTTCTTTAAAACAGTGGAAAACCGAAGAAAACGGCCGGACTGCTCTCCTCATCGACGGAGCACGCCGTGTCGGAAAAAGTTATATTGCAGAAGAATTCGCAAGATCCGAATACCGGTCTTATATCCTGATCGATTTTAACCGTGTCACTCAGGATATCACCGATCTGTTTCTCCACTACATGAATGATCTGGACACATTTTTCCTGTATTTGTCCAGTTACTACAATGTTAAACTGTATCCGCGTGAGTCTCTCATTATTTTCGATGAGGTCCAGCTCTTCCCGAGAGCCCGCGCCGCGATCAAATACCTCGTTGCCGACGGCCGGTATGACTATTTGGAAACCGGCTCCCTAATGTCCATTAAGAAAAATGTGCGGGATATCGTGATTCCATCCGAAGAACGCCACTTAAAAATGTATCCTCTGGATTTCGAAGAATTCCTGTGGGCAATGGGAAACGATACCCTGATGGAACTTGTCAGAAAATGTTTTACTGAAAAGAAACCTCTTGGCCAGGCGCTGCACCGAATGACCATGGATTATTTCCGCCAGTATCTGATCGTTGGAGGCATGCCGCAGGCTGTAGAAGCTTACGTCAGTGAACGCGATTTTGACCGTGTTGACCGTGTCAAACGCGATATTCTGGAATTATACCGGGCCGATATCGTAAAACACGCAGAAGGCTATGAGATGAAAGTCGAGCAAATCTTTGATGATATTCCCGCTCAACTCCAGAAACATGATACGCGCTTTAAGCTTTCTTCCCTGAAAAAGGATGCCCGACTTCGCGATTACGAGGACGCCCTTTTCTGGCTGTCCGACGCAATGATAGTAAATGTATGTTACAACTCCACTGCCCCCAATATCGGTCTAAAACTCAATATGGACCGCATGACACTAAAATGTTATATGGCCGATACCGGTCTGCTGATCAGCCACTCTTTTGATGAGAATGGAATTGTCAGCGAGGAGATCTACAAAAAACTGCTTTTTGATAAACTCGAAGTCAACAAAGGCTTTATCATGGAAAACATCGTCGCCCAGATGCTCGCTGCAAGCGGTCACAAACTCTATTTCTACTACAATGCATCCCGCAGTGACGCCTCCAGCCGTATGGAGATCGACTTTCTGATCGCCAAAAGCAAGATCAGCAACCGCCACAATATCTCACCGATCGAGGTGAAGTCCAGTAAAAATTATACGATTTCTTCTCTTCAGAAGTTCAAAACCAAGTATACCGAACAACTCCATGTGCCGTATGTGCTGCATACTGGGGATCTGAAGGAAGAAAATGGGATTTTGTATTTGCCGGTGTATATGACGATGTTGCTATAAGCTGAACATTTTCTCAAAGTTTCCCCAAGAATTTCTATATATACGTCAACAGCCGCCATAGTCAGTTTCTTTGACCACAGCGGCTGTTGGCATTATAATTTTTTCTTTCTCTTCTCCATGAACCTTTTCACCTCATCTGCTCCATGTAAATATGTGATTTCAAAATCGAGGCTTTCTTTGCGGTGAAGAGACTCCTGATAGGATTCTTCAATTGCATTCGCAAATTTTTCAGCCTGTTCTTTCCCTGATACGATAAAGGTTTTCGTGATACTCGAAGTTGGCATTTTTAACACCTCCATTTGTCATATCGCACGTCTAATCATATTCTCCGCTTTTCGGATACTTGTTTCTGAGCACTCTCTTTCCTTTTACTCTTCACAAAATCATAAATTTTTTCCGCATCATTATAATCCGGAATTGCTGATAAGACAGTACTATAAATTGGCTCAAGTGTTTTCGGAGAGCTCTCCAACGCATCTGCAATCTGCTCCAATGACTGGTCTTTTTCTACCTTCTTCATTATCAGGGAAATCCGATATATCTCTCGTCCCTCTTCTTTCCACCGATTCTCTTCTGTACGAATTTTCATTCGCTTTCCAATCTCTATTCCCTCTGCCCGTGCATCTCTCCTGTCCAATCTTCTCTGATCTTCAATGCTATATTCCATTAATAAACACTTTTTTATATCTTTTATACGTTGATTGTCCTGCCAATCCACCAGTTTCTTTAAGCATTTTGCTATCAACTTATCAATTATTTCAAAATACATGTCTTTATCCCCTTTTTTTCATTATGGATTTTTTGCGCTTCAACCTCAAGCGTGTCCGGTATAAAAAGGATAAATATTTTATAAAATTATACTTTCTCAAAACCATGCATAGTTATCATAACCGAATAAAAGTGAGGGAAACTTTAGTATTAGATATTATCGAACAACAGAAAATGCCAGAGTCCAAGCTCATACTCGTTGACCTCTGGCATATATTCTTACTTTTTACCTATCTCGTAGAAATTATTTTATATATTTTTCTTTCCACTCCTGCTCGTACAAAATAGCATTCTCATTAATATCCGTATAATCAAACTCTGTCTTCATATCTCCATTATTGTCCACAATCATAGTCATAACGGTCCATTTGTTTGCATTTTCGAGTTGCTTTCTTCCAACAGATAAGACTTTATCTATGTTCGTAAATATTCTAATAAGCTGCATCCTATCTGCATTCTTTTGTTTGAAGCAATCCGTATATATATTTTTTTCATCCATTGTATAAAATTTCATACTATAGCTTCCATCAGTGTAAGCAACATACAAAACCATTTTTTTCCAATATGCTGGAAGCACTGGATATATTATATCAAATACCTCCTGAAATATTTTATCATTCATTATTAATTCTCCTTGTCATTTGGGAAAATTCGGATACCCTCATTTCCATTAATTTTATAAATAACTACGATTGATTCCGGTCGATGCGAATTGCCCTCATACATAGGCTCGACTTTAACATTAACATCTTTTCCACTCTTTACTTCTTTTGCTAACTCATTTTCAAAGTTTCGAAAAGAATTTCTGTTAACATCTGCATTCTGTGGCACCATATTTTCAAGCCTATTTACGCCATCAAATTGATCTCCTATCAAATGCCCGCGATCATCATTTTCTTTCTGATCACCTTTTCCAATATTTTCAATCGGATCCTTAATTGGCAAACGTGTTTCTCTCTCCTTCAAATGCAGTGTTCCTTGTGCAGAAGTGATACGGCTTTTTTCATCAGACGTATACCTATATCCATTTAATTCATATTTTGAATTTGGAACTAAATTATTATCTTTACGATACAGTTTTCCATTGTCATCATAATAATGCTCTACTCCATCTATATTTTTCTGATACGCACCTGTTTCTTTCAAGTGTGGTAATTCGGTTGACGGCCGCTCAGACTCCCTCGTCCTCTCCGGCCTTCTTCCTTCCATTGATTTCATATGCGGCAGTTCATTCGAAGGGCGTTTTACATCTCCTCTGTCTCTGCGCACCTCAGATTGCTCAACGTTGGAATTCATCTCCATATGGGATTTCATAAAATCACCTTCTCTCTCAAGTGTTCTGTGCGCAGCAATTCAATTTCTGCATTATCCGGATATTTTTCATGCTCTATTCTGCATATATAGTACATAATAGCATACAATTCGTCCTGGTCAAATTTTTCAAATTCACCTTCAATATTCTGCATCATGATTGAACTCATCTGTTCCAGATCATCGCAGTCGGATGTTCCTCTGAAAATATCACTAAAATCGAAATTCTTATTGATAAAATCAGCTACTGCCCATTCAAACACCTGATTTCTCTTCTCCAGATTGAGAATCAGATCCTTCTTGATTTTTGCTGACACATTTGAAACTTTTATAAGTTCCTTAATATAGGCAGCCTCTGTCTGATTTTTAGGTTTTCTGAGAAGCAAATGCAGTAATTTTGAACTTTCTTTTTTCCGCATTTCGATCGAACCGGCAACTTTCTCTTTATGTAATGAAAAATCAAATGATTCATGCCTGGGCAACGCACAAAGAACCGCTTCCTGCCAATCATTTTGATATACAGCTGCAACACCTGTTGGAAGTTTTGATAACTCATCACTCTGCTGTTTACTTAATGCCATTGCTCCTCCGGTTATCTCACGATCTGTACTTTCCGGAAGACGTAAAATGATTTTGGTATTGGTATTCCTGATTGCCGCCGTGTCAAGAAGTCCCGGGGCCTGATCTACAATTATGAAACCTTCTCCGAAAGTTCTGATCTCCGCAATCGCATTTGTCAACATTTCTACTGATTTTCCAACTATATTGGAACCTTCTTCACTCTGTTCCGTGGATGTCTTTTTCAGAAGATTATGAGCCTCTTCTAAGACCGTCAGGTGTCTTAAGTCCGCATTCATCTGTCCAGCCTGTGACATTCTGTACTCCTGCATTTTTAAGACAATGATACCCATAATCAGGGATTTCGTCTCCATAGCTCCAACTCTGCTGATGTCCACAATTGCACTCTTGTCAAATAAATCCTCAAGTGGAATTTCATCACTCACAAAAATTCTTCCGTTTATTCCATTGGTGAGTGAACGAATTCTTGTGGATAGAGAACCGATGTAATCCCCTTTTGTGTCAGAGGAATATGCGGATTCATCAATCACTGAATTCAATTCCCGAAGTACATCATCAAATGTAGGATACAAACCGGCTACCTTCGTATTTTCAGACAGGTCCAGATCCCATCCCGCTGAAATATATGCCTGCTCAATCGATTCCTTTAAGACGGCTGGCATTGCCGCATACATTGGCCAGCACACATTAAAAATTTCGATGATCCGGTCAATATGTTCCAGTACATGAATCCCCTTAGGGAAAGAAAATGGATTAATCTTCAAAAGTTCCCCACAGACCGGATTTGTTCCAAAGCATTTCACATCCGTAAAAATTTCTTTATATTCACCCTTTGCTGGTTCAACAACTAAGAATGGAATACCTTTTTTCTTTGCCTCCGTAAGAATATGATATACCGCGTTTGATTTTCCTGATCCCGTCGAGCCGGTTATAAACGTATGCATTGCAAGACTATTTAAATCAAGCGTCACTTTCGTGTCTGTACAGCGTCCCAAATGATAAATGCTTCCAACCTCTATATTTCGCTTATCATTTGCCTTTTTACATATAATCTCCTGCGCAAATGCCGCATGTTCAACCACAGGGAGTCCCCGTACAGAATGGCGGGGCAGACCCATATGGATTGCCAGTTCATTTGTACTGACTAATGCAGACCCGTCAACAGCCACGTATCGCTCTTCATCATAACTGAATCCAGTATATAAGAACAACGGATGAAGAAAATTATTAATATATGGTTTCAAAACTTCGATGGCTTCATTGTTATTCCATGAATTAATGGCGCTTCTTTCAATTCCACTGTCTGTTCCCGCAATCACCGCTTTATATGTATTAGCTGCCGTTTCTGTTTCAGACGCTGTCTCCCCCAGAAAATATCCCGCAAAATTCCACATTCCGAAGCTTTCGCATTCTTGAATTCGATCTAAATGCCTCGCGATGCGCTCTAATGCAAGTTTCAGAGTCATATTCTGCGCATTTAAAGTAATCCCTCTGGATGTGCCAAATGACTCTGTCAATGTCTTTGTATTAACTAAATTGAAGGCTTCTCCAGTAGTATTCGAAGAACTGCTCGATAAACTTGAACCTACACTCCTCGAAGAATTCAGGCTCTCTGACGTACCATGACTCTGGCTGCGCCCATAACCTTTACTCCTGCTTTTACTTTGTCCATATGAATCACTAAAGCCGTGGGATAATGTTTTTGTAATTGAATCGGAAACCGAGTCCGTATGGCTTGTCCCCTTCGCAACGGAGTGATTTACACCTGCTGAAACACCAGAATTAATTCCCTTGCCAAAACTAATCGGCCCCAGATGTAAGCCACCATTGCTGGATTTACCAGCAAATACTCCTATGTTTACACCATTGGTCACGGTTCTGCTTGTCCCATCCGATGTACCTACTGTATGGGTCTTTCCATCCGATTCAGATTCTGTCGTTGTATGTGTGCTGGTATAGCCCTCTGTATCCGTAATACTGTCGTTCGTGCCCAGTGTTTCACTCGTTCCACTTGTATGTCCTTCGGAATTTGTTTCTGTATCTGCTCTTCCTTCCGTTTCCGTATGCGATGTTGAAGTGGTTTTTCCATCACTTCTTCCATCGGAAGAACTTTTTCCGTCAGAAACGCTGAAATTCATCTGCATATTCGCAAATGGAGAAATCTGTGTATAGATCTGCTCATATTCACGTTTTCTCTCCATAAGTTCATCATGTGACACATTGTCAGCAATAAATATTGCCGTATAACTTTTCCCTTGCATCGCATATACATACTTTTCCAGTCCCTGAAAAAACTCTTTGTTTGAAACAGTATCCTCTCTCTGTTTATAATCAGCAACACATGTCACACTGGATATGCAGCCGATCTGCATTTTCTGCAAATCGGCTTTCATATCTTCGTCATAGTAATCAGCAATCCTGCTGCCCGGGAAAAAACCCATTAAACTCTGTTTCATCATCTGGAATAATGTACCTGCTGAATTTTCACCATTTGGTCTTACTCCAAGATAAAAGTCTGTTTGCTCCCCATTACTCTTTAACATCAAAACAAGTGTGCATGGCTTATTCGATAAAGTATGGAATACCATCGCCAATTTAGCAACCGAAAACTCATCCTCCTGATAAACAAGCTCCGAAATTTTGAAGAAATGAATGTCATGCAGATTTGATGCCGTTTCATCATCCAGTTGAATAATCGGCAGTTGATCTATCTTCGTTACATAACCTTTCATTACTTCATCATCGATGATGCTAAGACAATGTCCCAGATTGTTCTGAAGAACGGACAAATTCATTTGAGCCGGTTCTGAGTCCTTATATGGTCTGTCGTCCCGTATCACTCTCTCTACACGCTGCGGCTCGTATTTGATTGGAGCCGTCTGCTGTGTAGAATCATTCATATTTGAGAATTTCATCACTTTATCTCCTTTTAAAATAACTCCAGTCATCCTTATGCATCTCTTTTGTTTTTCTCCTCACCTTAATGCAACCGGTCTGTTTACCTTTCGCTGTCAACTGCACTTTAATAATATAATCATAATTGACACTAATAAGGAGTTTCCAACGGCTACTATAGAATTCAATTTCGTTTTTTATTCTGTCATCTGTAACTTTCCAATATAAAATTTCTCTTTCTCGTCTCTCATTATCTACAATGCAATGTATCATTGTTGTTTGCGACATTTTTAACTGATGATTTCCGTGGGCAAAAATAGTCTCGTATCCAGGTCCTCTAACCAATATATCCTCAAACGCAGCAGTTTCTTTTTTACTACGGGATTGTACTACCGAAGTACCATTATCAATACTACAACGATCACTACTGCTATAATTCCTATTACAATCCCTTTCGATTTTTTTGGTGTAAAATCACCACCCGCTCCGTTGTATGCAGAACGTCTTTTTGCCTCAATTCGTGCTCTTTGAGCAGCTTGCTCTCTCTCCACACGTTTATTGTTTTCTTCTATTTCCTTTCTTCTTTCTTCTAACCGTTTCTCCTGTAATTCTGCTTCAGATAATTTTGTTCCACTATTGTTTTCCTTAATTACTTGAGAACCTGCTGAGACAACATTATGATCTGTAATATCGCTCTCGTGATTTCTAACCGCCTCTGGTTTCTTCACGTCTACTACCTGTCTTTCAGATACGCTCCGTTCCTTTAATAATCTATCAATTTTATCCGCATAAACAACTTTCGCAACCTGAATCATATGTTCAAAGCGCCGCTGTGAAAAATTTTTCATAAGATCCATCTTCAGTTGATCCCAATATTCTCTCGACCACTTGTTCTGATCTTCTACTATGCCGTTTAATTCCCGATGTGTCTCAAACAGTCCAGGAATATTTTTACAAAATTCATAGCTTTCTCTATATTTTTCAAAGGTCGGATCTACATCCAGACTATCAGCAAATATATATCTAAGACCTTTTATATCCTGCGCATCCGCACATTTCTTTATTTCTGTAAGCATGGTTCATCCTCCAGTCATTAAATATTGAGAATATCATCAATTTCCGCTCTGCAGGTCTCAATCCAACTCAGGATTTTTCTGTTTTCCTGCAGTTCTTTTTCTTTCACCTTCTGATCACTTGCGCACTGCTCCAATTCCGTATATTTCTGCTTAATCAACTCATCTAACTCATCAAACATTTCTGTAAACTGTTTTTTCATCGTTTCGATCTGCTCAGAAGCATATCCCAAAGCAGATTCAATTCCTTCATCAAGACTTCTTCTCAGTTTGCTAACAAGTCCTGTCTGAATCACGGCTGTCTCCACTGCGAATTTTTCTATTGTCTCCCTATGTTCTGCGTAAATATCTCTCATAACTGTCTTATATTTAACAACTGTTTCATAAACATCTTCATCCTTATAATCATTCACAGTTTCATAGACATCTTCCTCTATATAACTGCTTTCCCAGAATTTAAGGAAACCAAAGAAACCTTTCTTTTTCGGGTTTTTCACTGTTCTTGTTCCTGTTTTTTCTCTATGAGATCCTACCTTAACTTTTTTGGTGCCAACTTTAACTTTTTCAGTTCCGTCAGCAACCTTCTCTTCTTCCTGACCTACCTTTTCATAATATACTTTTTCTTCATAAGTAGTCTCTCCGACATCATCAACTGTTTCAGATGCAAAATCATCAGAGCACCAAGCTGCTGCATTTTCTCTCATATTGCTTAATACACCTTTAATCAGATCAACTGTCCCAAAGTCAAGCTGCTTATCCGTAGCATCCTCATCAATTCTGGATAATTTCTCCTGATATTCCGTAAGAATACGTTCTCCAGTCTCCATTACCTCTTTGTTGATAATACTTTCCAATTCAGATGTCAACTCAGCAATGTAATCTGATCCCATCGTTGTAAACTGAGCAACTAATCTCTTAGCCTCTTCTCGATTTGTGATCTTATCACCATACGGTTCAAATACACGTCCAGTTTTTCTGGTCGCCTCTTCCTTTAAACTCTCTGCCTTTTCCTCAATTGATGGAAGCGGATCAAGCGCAGTGATTCTCGCTTTAAATACCTCTGCCTCTTTTCCATCCGCAATTTTTTCTTTAACCGCTGCTGCTCTTTCTTCGCAGGCTTTCGCCGCCTCTTCGTCTGTGGCAACCTGCGTTTTTGCTTTTGCGAGAACCTGTGTACTCTCCAAAACTTCCTGGAAAGATTCAACCAGATCTTTTATTTTTTTCGTCTTCGCATATTTCTTAACATAAGCAGTTATCGCTGCTTCAATGGAATATATTCCACAATGAATCAATGCCTGTTCTTTTATATCACCTTTTTCCTCTGCCTGACTAAGTTTATAATCAAGCTCTCTTTGCGCACTGGGAGATAATGTAGAATACTGCTCTAAATGCATGGATTCATAATCGATGAACTTATCAATCATTGGAAGAGTATCCCTTGCCGCTGACGGAAGTTTTCTCCACTCACTCCACGGGAGATTATTAATGTCAATCCCATCCAAGCAAGTTCTAATATTTAACGCTGTATATGCGGAACACGGGAAAATCTGTGGATCTTCAATTCCATAGGATGCCAGATATCTTTTAGCAGCCGTTATAGCTTTCCCAATATCCTCCTCTTCCGGATTGAAACCATCCATTTTATTTATCACAAATAAGAATCTATCTCGAACCTGTTTTCCGCCTTTTTTGATCTGTTCTGCAACATAGGAGAGGAGCGCTGCATCATCGTTTGTTGATAGCTGGGTTCCATTCAGCACATACAGAATCAGATTGTTGGAATCATTATTAATCGCTCTGTATGTCGTATTTTTATGTGCCTGATTCTGTGAGTTGTTCGGGCCTGGGGTATCTACAAGCATTAATGCTGTACTCGTAGCATCCAGGAATGGAATGTTACCTTTAGCAGCTATTTTATAAACATTCCCATCGTCATTTAGTTCACTCATCACGTCATACGTTAATTCCGGCACCTCACGCAGAATAACTTCATCCTGGTCATACACAACAGCCTCAAATACTTCACAGTCATTGTCAAGCAGCTCTGTGATTGTCGCAGTGCAGGCTTCATTTTTGGATGGCATTAATCGCTTACCGAGCAACGCATTGATCAATGTTGACTTACCTGAACTCATTGTAGCAATTACATTGATCGGGAATACAGAATTATTAATATTGGAAAATGCCCGAGCAAGCTTCGGATCCCTGAAATCATCCACAGGTCCTTCCTGAAGGTCCTTGAACACCTCTACAATCTTATCATTGATATCATCATCTGACTTGCCTTCTATGAATTTAAGAGAAAGCTTTTTTATTTTTCCTTTTTCTTTTGCTTGGTTAAAAGCATCCTCAAAATCATCCCAGTCCAATGCCATTCCATAGAATTTTATGTCGAAGTCTACAGTATTTAATTCATCTACCAACATTTGAGGAAATTGTCCAATCCATTCCTGCAGACGTTTTCCCTTTACCACCTTGTAAAGAATACTGTCATTTGAAATATCTTTACCATTTACATTAATATCCGTTTCCATTTTATAAGGATTATATTTAATTTCTACCTGTGCCATTTTTATGTCCTCCTTTGCACATTGCAATAATAATTTTCTCTATATATGCTAATCCGCTTGTTTTAATCAGCTGCAATTCCTCACTTTCCCGGTCAGCGACTTTGATGTATTTAAAATTCTTTTGATAATAGGCCGGCAGTTCCATCTGATCAAATTTATCTACATAATTATATAATTCCCGTCGTTCTGAGCGTGTAAGATTGTCTTTCTCAAATTGTTTTGCCAGGTACCCTGCTCTTGAAGATACCGGACACACAATCGGATTTTTGAATCCTTTTTCCTTTAAAATATTGACCTGTCTTTTTATTATTTCATTTATGTTCTCTTCTTCAACATTAAACGAATCAATTTTATTAATAATAAACAGGACCGGGATATTTCCCACTGTTCGTTTCACATAATCCAGATGCTCGCTCTCATCATTTGTCGACAGCTGAGTGGCATTCATCACATAAATCAGCAAATTATAATTTTTTGCTTTAAGCAATCGATGCGTTATCATTTTATGTGTCTCATTCCCGCTGTAATTAACTCCTGGAGAATCATTCACGATGATACGTTGTCTCTCCAATCCTCCTGTAAATTTCGTTCCCACAACGATCTTATCAGATGCGTTTAAATCATTATCATTGAGAAGTTCTTCCTTTCCTGCTGTCAAAACCAGGTCATGATCATACTCGGCAGATAATCCATCTTCAAATGCTTTATTGACAATACAATGAATCTTACTTGTACATGCAAGATTCTGTGATAAGCAAATATATTTTCCTGTAAGAGCATTAATAAATGTCGATTTTCCAGCACTCATTGTCGCTGTTACCATAACTCCAATAGGTTCTTTCTGCATAAATTTCAGATTGTCCCGTACCAGACTAATATATTCTCTTTCCTTTTCTAAATCAGGATCTTTTAATAACAATCTTACTTTTTTCATTGGAGAATCAAACATTTTAAATATTTTTCTTGCAAGGTTATAATCTGCACTATCCTTAAAATCGTTTAAAAATGTCTCTTCGATTTCTCTGATTCTTTCACGATTTACATTTTTAAAATCATATGCAGTCATCTGCATTAAGTCGAATATCATATAATATTGATAGTATGACAATTTGCGATGTGAATCATTTCCTATCGCTTCCAATATTATTTTCTTGTATGCCTCAAGTTCTGCAGTTTCATACTTTCTTCTGTTACATCGGGCAAGTTTTAAATATTTTTCAAGCAAATCTATATATTTTATTTTTATATCTTTCGTCGCATTCACAATTGGATTATGTACTACAATTTGTGATATCGCTAAGCTGGCAATATTCATAGCATCCACCCTCTGATCTATTCTCATATTTCTGTTATTCTCTATATAAGTCTGCCGCCTCCCATTTTGTAATATTCTATACTTTCTTCCGTTCTTTTTCATAAGACGTCTGTCTCCTCATACCCGTAAATTGATATAATCTTGATAAATATCAATGCGTTTCTTACACCATCTCCACATCCTGCCCCTTCAACCACATATCCACCCCATCTCCGCCAAACACCTCCGCCTCGATGAGCTTGCCATCTTCACCATCTTTTATCACCTTCGCCGTCGGCAGGCGGTCGAGGATCGCTTCCACAGACATACCCGTATACTTAAACCGGATCCGTTTCAGCTTCCCGCCGTACATAAACTGCACGCGTTTCCGGAATTCGCCTTCCTCGAAGCGGTCTTTATATGGTACTTTGAAATGTTCGCTGGTGATTTTAAAGGAGCGGATGCGGTCGATCCGGTAAATGGTGGGGTAGATATCATCTTTATTGGTAAATTCCTTTTCCCGGTCGATATTCCGCAGGAATGCCGCCAGATAAAAATAATACTCTGAGAACAGGATCCCGACCGGTTCAATGGTCCGCTTTACGAGATTGGGGGCTTTCATGCGCTCGTACTCGATCTCCATGACATAGTGATTCTGTACGGCCTGCGCGATGTCCCAGAGACCGGGGATGATGGATTTTCCGTGATGTGGTTCGATGTAATGAAACTTTTCGTTAGAAATGAGTGAGTCGACTGCTGCCCGGCTCTTTGGCGGAACACAGCTTGATGTCAGTTTTTCGAGGATCGGAAACATTTCCTCCCTCTTCATGGAACGGCTTTCTAAGAGGATCTTGCAGACAGCCAGGATCTCCCCGTTATTTAACAACGGTTTTTCCTCCTTCTGCAGGCGGTATCCGCCGGCCTTCCGGTCGTGGATCACATCCTGATTCAGCCCCTCCTCCTGAAAATAGCACCGAAGGGCTTCCACGTCACGCTGCACGCTTCGCTCAGTGATATGGAACCGGTCTGCCATTTCCTTTTTCGACAGGATTTCCCCGTTTACGAGTCTGGAATAGATCTGAAGCAGACGATCTGCCTTACCTGTTGTACTGTTCATACTCCCTCCCATGTATTCTATGGCTTTGTAAACATATAATACTATCTGTTAGTTATGATATTATATTTTTCAGCTCATGTCAATTTTTGTCGTGATTCGTTATCATTATTGGTATCCGGAGGAAACACTCATGAAATCGATTCACACTGAAAAATATCGCCAGATCGGCTTAAAAATCGCCTATTACCGCAAGCTCCGCGGTCTCACTCAGGAAGAGCTTGCGGAACAGGTCGGGCTGACTCCCGCTTACATCGGACACCTCGAAGCTCCGAATATTTCCAAGGCACTGTCTCTCGATACTCTTTTCGATATCGCCGACGCCCTGCATGTCGATGCTCAGAAGTTTCTTATGTTTGAGGAATCATGATACCGTTATTATAGCATTTTATATGGACAATATTTGTCATATATGTCATTTGTTGTCATTATTTACATTTTTTCAAAGAAAAAAGTACCCGTCGTAACAATGTAATTTGAAATAATTCAAACCATTGAACCGCAGGGTACTCTTTTTCTTATTTATTTGACTTCTGTATCTCCGATCTATTCCGCTGCCCCGAGATTTGAATATCCCATCAGGTCCTCATCAACCTCTCTCGCGGCATTTCTTCCTTCCCGGATCGCCCATACAACCAGGGACTGCCCCCGGCGCATATCACCTGCCGTGTAGATTCCGGGGACCATAGTCCTGTGTCCGTCGTTTTCCGTCTTTACACGGAGACGTCCGTCAAGCTCCACAGCGAAGCCTTCTGCAGTATACTTCTCCGCTCCGAGGAATCCGGCAGCGATCAGTACCAGCTCTGTCTGTACCTCCCACTCGCTTCCTTCTACGGGAACCATGGCCGTTCTTCCCGTTGCCTCGTCCTTTTCCGGTTTCAGCTTTACAAGGACTGCCGCCCGGAGATTTCCGTTCTCATCCTTTAAAAATTCCTTCACCGTCGTCTGGTACACTCTCGGGTCTTCCCCAAATACAGCCTCTGCTTCCTGCTGGCCGTAATCGGTCTTTAAGATTCTCGGATACTCCGGCCACGAATTGGACGGTGTCCGCTTCTTCGGCGGTTCCGGCATCATCTCCAGCTGCATGATCTGGGCACAGCCATGGCGCATGCAGGTTCCTACACAGTCATTTCCCGTATCACCGCCACCGATGACGAGAACATGTTTGTCCTTTGCAGAAATATAAGCCCCGTCCTCAAGATTGGAGTTTAACAGGCTTTTCGTCGTAGATTTTAAGAAATCCACGGCAAAATAGATGCCTGACGCGTCGCGTCCCGGAACCTCGATATCTCTCGCCTTCGCCGCTCCGCAGCAGAGGATCACACTGTCAAATTCCTTCTGAAGTCTGGAGATCCGGAATCCATGACCCACATCAGCGCCCGTCACAAAGTGGACGCCTTCCTCTTTCATGAGTTCCACGCGGCGCTCGATGAGCTTCTTATCAAGCTTCATATTCGGAATTCCGTACATCAAAAGTCCGCCGATCCTGTCCTCCCGCTCAAACACCGTCACCTCATGTCCGCGCTTGTTGAGCTGATCCGCCGCCGCCAGCCCGGACGGACCGGATCCCACGATGGCGACCTTTTTTCCTGTGCGGACACCGGGCTTTTTCGCCTCCACATACCCGGCTTCCCACGCATGGTCACAAACTGCCCGTTCATTATCCCGGACTGTCACCGCATCACCGTTCATCCCGCAGGTACAGGCCGCCTCACAGGGGGCCGGACACACTCTCGATGTAAACTCCGGAAAATTATTTGTCTTATTTAACCGGTTGTACGCCTGCTGCCAGTTTCCCGTATACAAAAGATCGTTCCACTCCGGCATCAGATTGTGCAGCGGACATCCGGAGACCATGCCGTTCAGCATGACCCCCGCCTGACAGAACGGTACGCCACAGTCCATGCAGCGGCCACCCTGTTTTCTTCTCTCCGCATCACTGAGCGGAACATGAAAATCTTCAAAATCCTTCAGCCTTTCCTCGGGAGTCCTCTCCTTCAGTCCGACACGCGCGTATTCCAGAAATCCCGTTGGTTTTCCCATATAAATTCCTCCTGATTCCCAATCTCCTGATGGTCATTCCCGGACCAGTGTTTTCCGGCGTTCCGTACCCTTGAACATGCAAAACGTCGGAAAATCATCTGTGTCGTTTCGTCATAGCTTATTTGCTGCCCGCGGATACCGCATAGAACGCTTCCATCTGGGCCTGTTCGCTGCTGAGTCCCTTTTCTTCCATCTGGACGATCAGGTTCATCATCTTCCGGTAATCGTTTGGGATCACCCGTTTAAATTTCGGCAGATACTCGGAAAAATGTTCCAGTATCCGCTTTCCTTTCGGGGAATTCGTTGCCATCACATGTTCTGTCAGCAGTTCTTTTAACTCCTGAACCTCATATTTTCCGGTCACTTCTCCGTATGTGACCATACCTTTATTCAGATTCTTGTAGAATTCATTTTTCTCATCCAGCACATAGACGATGCCGCCGCTCATTCCTGCCGCAAAGTTTCGTCCCACCGATCCGAGGATCACGACACGTCCGCCTGTCATGTACTCACATCCATGGTCTCCGACGCCTTCCACGACTGCCTTTGCTCCGGAGTTTCTCACGCAGAAGCGCTCGCCCGCCACTCCATTGATGAAGGCCTTGCCGGAGGTCGCGCCATAAAGCGCTACGTTTCCGATCACGATATTTTCTTCCGGAACGAAGCTCACATTGGACGGCGGATAAACGATCAGCTTACCGCCGGAAAGTCCCTTTCCGAAGTAATCGTTGCTGTCGCCCTCAAGTTCGAGGGTGAGTCCGGCCGGTATGAACGCGCCGAAGCTCTGTCCGCCGCTTCCATTGCACTTGATGGAGATCGAGTCTTCCGGAAGTCCGTCCGGATGGCTTCTCGTGATCTCGGATCCAAGGATCGTTCCGAGTGTGCGGTTGATGTTCGTCACATCGACCTCCAGGCGCTTTTTCTGTCCTGTCGCCACGGATGCCTTCAATTTCTTTAAGAACAGCTTTTCGTCGATGGTGTCCTCAAGGTGGAAATCATAGATATCTTTCTCTTTCCGTCCCTTTAATTTCATTCCGATATACGGATTCTCGAGGATTCTCGAGAGATCCACCTTCGCTGCCCGCTCGTTGGAGAGATTTTCCTTCTTCATAAGAAGATCGGAACGTCCCACCAGCTCATCCACGGTGCGGATTCCGAGCTTCGCCATGATCTCCCGGAGTTCCTCCGCAACGAATATCATGAAATTCATGACATATTCCGGTTTGCCCTTAAAGCGTTTTCTGAGTTCCGGATTCTGGGTCGCGATTCCCACCGGACAAGTGTCGAGATTGCAGACACGCATCATGACACAGCCCATGGTGACGAGAGCCGCTGTTCCGAATCCGAATTCCTCTGCTCCCAGCATACATGCCACTGCCACATCACGGCCTGTCATCAGCTTTCCGTCCGTCTCAATGACTACCCGGTCTCTGAGTCCGTTCATGATCAGCGTCTGGTGGGTCTCGGAAACGCCTAATTCCCACGGCATTCCGGCATTATAGATGGAGTTTCTCGGTGCAGATCCGGTACCGCCCTCATATCCGCAGATCGTGATCGTCTGGGCACCGGCCTTCGCGACACCGGACGCGATCGTTCCGACACCGGCCTCCGAACAGAGCTTTACGGAGATACTTGCCTTCGTGTTGGAGTTCTTCAGGTCATAGATCAGCTGCGCCAGATCCTCAATGGAATAAATATCGTGATGCGGAGGCGGAGAGATCAGGCCCACACCGGTGGTTGAATTTCTGCACTTTGCCACCCACGGGTAGATCTTTTTGCCCGGAAGCTGGCCGCCTTCACCCGGCTTTGCTCCCTGCGCCATCTTGATCTGGATATCCTCGGCGCTGACAAGGTATCTGGAGGTGACTCCGAATCTTGCCGACGCAACCTGTTTGATTGCGGAGTTTCTCTCGGTTCCGAACCGCTCTTCCTGCTCTCCGCCCTCGCCGCTGTTTGATTTTCCGTGAAGACGGTTCATCGCGATGGCCATGGTCTCGCAGGCCTCCTGAGAAATCGCGCCGAAGGACATGGCACCCGTCTTAAATCTCTGCACGATCGACTCCGCCGGTTCTACATCGCCAAGCGGGATACCGCCGTTCTCCGGGAATCGGAAGTCCATAATGCTTCTCAGATTGACGGTCATATCTTCCCTGTGGAGTGCCTCCGAATACTGCTTAAAGATCGAATAATTTCCGGTCCATGCCGCCTGCTGGAGAAGATGGATCGTCTCCGGGTTGTAGAGATGTTTTTCCTTTCCGGCACGGGCCTTGTGGCTTCCGACGCTCTCCAACGTGAGGTCCACATCAAGTCCCAACGGGTCAAATGCAGCGGAATGAAGTACATCCACATCTTTTGCAAGATCATCCAGCGTGATTCCTCCGATCCGGCTCATGGTATGCGGGAAATATTTCTTTACCACCTCGTCGGAAAGTCCGATGGCCTCAAAGATCTGGGAACCGCGGTAGGACTGGATCGTGGAGATTCCCATCTTGGACGCGATCTTTACAATTCCGTGGAGGACTGCCAGATTGTAATCCTTCACAGCCGCATAATAATCCTTATCCAGCATCTTCGTCTCGATCAGATAGCGGATCGACTCCAGCGCGAGGTATGGGCAGACAGCGGTGACACCGTATCCTAAAAGTGTCGCAAAGTGATGAACCTCTCTCGGCTCGCCGGATTCCAGAATCACTGCTACCTGAGTTCTCTTCTTTGTCCGTACTAAGTGCGAGTTCAGCGCCGCAACTGCGAGGAGCGACGGAATCGGGACATGATTCTCATCGATGTCACGGTCAGACAGAATGATGATGTTGTCACCGTTTTTGTATGCGCGGTCCACCTCAAGGAATAATCTCTCGATCGCTTTTTCCAGAGATGTATTTTTATAGTAGGTGATCGGGATCGTCACGGTCCGGAATCCATCCATATGCAGATTTTTGATCTTCAGAAGATCCGTATTCGTCAGGATCGGATTCTCCACCTTAAAGATATGGCAGTTTTCCGGCACCGGATCCAGAAGGTTTCCTTCCGGTCCCATGTAAACAGTGGTCGATGTGACGATCTCCTCACGGATCGAGTCGATCGGCGGGTTTGTGACCTGCGCAAACTGCTGTTTAAAATAGTTAAACAGCGGCTGGTGCTCTTTTGACAGGACTGCCAGCGGGGTATCGACGCCCATGGCCGATGCTGCCTCCGCCCCGTCTCTCGCCATCGGAAGGATCATGGTGCGGTACTGCTCGTAAGTGTAGCCGTAGGTTTTCCAGAGTTTTGCGCGAAGCTCCTTATCCATCGGCGGGATCGCCTTGTTCGGAACCTTCAGGCTGTCAAAATCGATCATGTTATTGTCCAGCCACTCGCCGTAAGGATGTTCCGTCGCATATTTCATTTTCAGCTCGTCATCCTCGATGATCCGCTTCTGCTTTGTATCCACAAGAAGCATCTTGCCCGGGTGGAGACGCTCTTTCTTCACCACATGGCGCTGGTCGATGTTGATGGATCCGACCTCGGACGCGAGGATCAGCTGATTGTCGTCTGTGATATAGTATCGGGATGGTCTCAAACCGTTCCGGTCGAGGACTGCTCCGAGGATCTCTCCGTCCGTAAACAGGATGGAGGCCGGGCCGTCCCACGGCTCCATCATCGTCGCATAGTAGCGGTAAAAGTCCTTGATCTCCTGCCGCATATACCGGTCATGCTCCCACGGTGCCGGGATCGTGATCATGACCGCCAACGGAAGATCCATGCCGCTCATGGTCAGGAATTCCAGCGCATTGTCGAGCATCGCGGAATCAGAGCCTTCCTGATTGATGATCGGAAGAATCTTCGTGATCTCGGTGCTGAATACATTGGATTCCAGCGTTTCCTCCCGGGCGAGCATGCGGTCCGCATTTCCGCGGATCGTATTGATCTCTCCATTATGTACGATAAAACGGTACGGATGGGCACGCATCCAGCTCGGGTTTGTATTGGTACTGAATCTGGAATGAACGACCGCGATCGCTGACTCATAATCTTTGTCCTGAAGGTCACAGTAAAATCTTCGAAGTTCTTTTACGAGAAACATGCCTTTATATACCACAGTCCGGCTGCTCAGGGATACTACATATGTAGTCTCATTTCCCTGTTCAAACAGGCGGCGCGTGATATAAAGCATGCGTTCAAAGGGAAGTCCTTTTTCGATATTTTTCGGCTTTGCAATAAAACACTGCTCGATATACGGCATGCTCTCCAGCGCTTTTGATCCAAGCTGTGCCTCATCCACCGGAACTTTTCTCCAGCCAAGCACCGTGAGACCTTCTTTTCCGGCAAGGATCTCAAACATCTTTTTCGCCTGATTGCGCTCTAAGGTGTTCTGGGAGAAGAAAAACATTCCGACTCCGTACTCCCCCGCATCCCCGAGGGTGATCCCACACTCCTTAGCCGCCTTCGAGAAAAAGCGGTGGGAAATCTGTACAATGATTCCGACTCCGTCTCCGGTCTTTCCTTCCGCGTCCTTTCCGGCGCGGTGCTCTAACGTCTCCACGATCCGCAGTGCTTCATCCACGGTCTTGTGGCTCTGTTTTCCATCAATATTAACTACCGCTCCGATTCCGCAGTTGTCGTGCTCAAACGACGGATCATAAAGACCCGGCGTAACTTTTTGATTTTCCTGCATGTAAGTTCTCCCTTCTTCGTGTCTTTTCTGTGTCATGTCTCTGTTGTGCCTTTCGGTTGTGTCTTTCTGTCGGATACATTTGTCTTTTCGCGCGTTGGAGATATCTTACCATATTTTCGATTTTGTGCAAATATCACATTTCTACAAAATTGTCAGATTATCTGACAATTCTTTTTGGCGTTTTATATGTTTTGCACGGACATTTGTCTCTATTATAGAGACATTCTATGGACACGTCTAAAATTCCTGATCGCACAACGTTTTTATAGCCTGAGACCACAAAAAATAGCGGAACCGGAAAATCACCTGTTTTTGTGGTGATTTTCCGATTCCGCCATTGTCCCATCAATGCGGTCTGCCACTTACGGAAGCACATGCTTCCGTTTTCTTCCTCCAAGTCCCTAATTTTTCATATATGTCTTTAATTGCCTGATTTTTGTGAAATTATGCCAAATATATGCTTTTGTATTTAGGCATATATCCTAATTTCCGTATGCGTCTCGCGGGCGCCCCGGCAGCTCTGAACGTCAGCCGGATCGATCTCTGTTTTATTATTTTCTCGGATGAGCTCCCTGATAGGCCTCCCGGACAGAGTTTTCCACCGCATACGCCGTGTACATCTGGGTAGATGCAAGATCAGAGTGGCCCATCATCGTCTGGACCGCACGCATATCTGCGCCGTTGCTCAAAAGATGTGCCGCAAAGGAATGGCGCAGGGTGTGAGGTGTGATATCTTCCTCGATTCCTGCACGGTCACCGTAATATTTAATGATCTTCCAAAAGCCCTGACGGCTCATTTCCCTGCCGCTGTAATTTGTAAACAGCAGCTCCGAGTGTGTTCCCTTTAAAAATGTCTCCCGCGCAGCCTCGAGATATTTTGCGAGGGCTTCCCTGGCTGCATGGCCAAAGGGAATCATCCGCTCCTTGTGTTCATCCCTGCAGGTGATAAAGCCGATGGACATATTCACATCGGAGAGCTTCAGACCGACAAGCTCCGTCACACGGATCCCTGTCGCGTAAAGAAGCTCCAGCATCGCCTTGTCGCGGATCTCCTTCGGATTCGCACCGGACGGCTGCTCCAAAAGCTTTGTCACCTCATCCACCGTCAGGATCACCGGCACTTTCTTTTCGATCTTCGGCGCATGGATCGAATCCGTCGGATCTCTCCGGATCTTTCCTTCCCTGAACATCCAGCCGAAAAAGGATTTTGCGGATGCCAGAAATCTTGAGATCGTTGACGCCGCCTTTCCTTCTTTTTCCAGAAAAAGGATATAGGAATTCAGCGCGGTCTTTGTCACCTTCCCGCAGTCCGTGATTCCGTTTTTCTCCAGATAATCTGCCATCTTCAACAGATCTCTCCGGTAAGAAAGAGTTGTGTTTTTTGACGCGTGTTTTTCCTCCTCCATATAGCCTATGAAGGTCTGAATTTCCTCTCTCATGTCTTTTCCCCGTTCATTTCCAGACACTGTTGTCCACATTCTTCACGATCCACTGTTTTTCCCCGGAAAAACAAGTATTTTTCTACATTATAGTCCCATTTTAGGGCAAAATCAAACATATTTTTCCCACTTGGATCCCATTTCCGGTTGTTTTCCATATCCAATCGCTAAATATGGAGCTGCGTATATCCACAACGGCAATATCTTGTCAATATGTACGAATAAATTTTATGAGAAAATACCACTTTTCCACCAGTATGATCCTGTTAGAAAAAGCAAAATACGAGGGCGGAAATCCGGGGATTAATGAATATCTCCGATAAGATCCCTATGACCATAAAAATGATCATCGCCCATGACCGGAGCTTTTCTTTCCCGTCCACCGGTTCCGAAACCACGGTCCACAGCAGATAACCTGCAAGAGCGTAAAAGATCCCCTGTGGAAAGATCAGTCCGAAGAAGCGCAGGATCCCGTAACCTCCCGCATACATCGTCAGGGCGCAGACAGTGACCGCGGAGGTAAACGCAAGATAAACTGCCCCCGTGTAAAACAAAATCCTCGAAAAAACCGTCTGACAGATCAGAATACCAAACAATATCCACACATACCGCTTTTTTACCACGCCCACAAACAGGCTGTACCGGTCCGCCGACATCATTTCCGCCGGGGTGAGGATTCCGGAAAACCAGCTTTCCAGCGTACTTTTCATCTCCATGCTCATCCTGTTGCAGAAAACCGTCCCGCTCATGGCCCCTGCAAATAAAAAAAAGGACAGCCAGAACATCTGACTGTCCAAAAATCCCCGATGTCTGTGGATTCCGTTCATAGCGATACCGTCCATGTTCCTTTTCTTCAGTCTATGCAGGCCCGGCTATGGTTTATCCACATTTTACTTTCTAATTGCGGGATCTTTCCCCGGCGAAGCTTATCTTATCCCTGATGGGATCAGTATTTCTATCGGATCCCCTCTCTCTGGGCATATGCGAGGATCGCCGCCATCGTCTTCGCGTCCGTCATCTTACCGGAGTATATCATCTCCAGAAGGTCCTTTACCTCCCACTCCTCCACATCGATGCTCTCGTCCGCGTCAAGATGCTGCTTTGAGGGGATCAGGTCCTTCGCGATATAGACACCGATCTTTTCATCACAGAATGCCACCGTGGTGTTCACGGTCATCAGGAATTCCAGATTTTCACTGCGGAATCCCGTCTCCTCCTCAAGCTCCCGGGCTGCGCACTCAAGCATCGGCTCATCCGGGGCGTCAAGCTTTCCCGCCGGGATCTCAAGGGTGAACCTGTCTAAAGCGTTCCGGTACTGGCGCACCATCAGGATCTT
This sequence comes from uncultured Lachnospiraceae bacterium, assembly GCA_934370915.1. GTDB lineage: Bacteria > Bacillota > Clostridia > Lachnospirales > Lachnospiraceae > Pilosibacter. The sequence goes on along the minus strand of CAKRNI010000004.1, from coordinate 1,096 downwards.
TCCGGCCTTTGTAACCGGGAGGACCGCTGCGGCACCATCATGGTGAATATAATCGTATACTTCCTCGATTCCATTTGCGATAACAGTGTCACGGTAGATCTTCAGGATCGTTCCGGTGTAGGCAAGATCACGCTTGATACGAATTGTCTTTTCCATGATAAAAGTTGTTTCCTTTCCCGTTTCATTTAAAACGATATCAGCCCTTTAATTTTTTATTCTTCTCAAAGTTCGCGTCGCAGGCCTTGATGATCGCTCCGCGGAATCCATTCTCTTCCAGCGCGGCAAGTCCCTCGATGGTGGTTCCTCCCGGGGAGCATACCATATCCTTTAATTCTCCCGGATGTTTTCCGGTCTCGAGGACCATCTTTGCGCTTCCGAGAACCGCCTGGGAAACCATCTTGTAGGCAGCCTGACGCGGAAGTCCGTTCTTTACGCATCCGTCAGCAAGGGCTTCGATAAACATGTATACATAAGCCGGAGAGCAGCCGCTGGCGCTTCCCACAACGTCCATCAGTTTCTCATCAACCTTCTCCATCTTACCGAAGGAAGTAAAGAATCCATCGATAACAGCCTTCTCCTCATCGGTAAACAGTGCTTCATCGTAGCTTACTCCGGACATTCCCTCGCCCACCATAGCCGGTGTGTTCGGCATCGAGCGGACAATCCTTGCGCCGTCACCAAGACCTGCCTGAAGATCCGCGATGGCGTATCCGGCAGCGATGGAGATCACAACCTGATCGCCGCGGATCTTTCCATTTAATTCCTTAAATACCGTCGGGAGCACCTGCGGTTTTACCGCAAGGACCAGATATTTTACCTGAGACGCGCACTCTGTCGCTGTGGAGACATGGGCAACGCCTGTCTCCTCTGTAATTTTCTGCATCTTTGCCTCGTGAGCACTCGTGAAAAGCAGCTCCTCCGGCTTATATGTCTTTAAAAGCCCCCGCATAATAGCGGTTCCCATATTTCCCATACCTATAAAACCGATTTTTGCCATCTGATCATTACCTCCTGTTTTACATGATGTTGGAGCCAAAAAGCTTTTGGCCCTGATATTTTCTGTCTGCTGCGGAATCTGATTTCCTGTCAACAAGTG